>JBAUIL010000209.1:0-4882 GCA_049682915.1 Ahrensia sp.
GATGGCGTATTGCAGGTGATTGTTGGGCAAGTCGATACGCGTCACCCCGTCTACCGGCCATTGGCCCAATGTGCCGGGCCTGTCTGGAAAGCCTGCATCGAGAAAGAACGGCAACACTGTTGCGTCCGCCTGATAGCCAGCTTGCGCCGCCATCGCCGCAAGGTCTTTCCAATAATAGATGTTTTTGGCGAGATCGTTTTCCGGCACGATGACGGATGGTTTTGCATCCAGACGTTGGCGCGCCAGACCGCGAATATTGGCAATACCGGGCACCAATGTTGGCTTGCGGGTTTCAGCCTCTTTCAGATCAAAGGGTACAAACCCACGATTGACGAACAGCACGGTGCCTTGCGGCTCAATCAGCTCCAGTGGTGTGTAGATGAAATAGCCGGATATGCCTTTATAGGTCGCAAAAAAGTGCTGTTCACCGGCATGGTTGAAATTGCCAGTGGCTTGGGCTGGCAAATAGTCAATTGCTTGCTGGTCGAGTGCGCCATCATCCAATTGCACAGACAAGGTCATCACATCGATCGGTGCCGCATCGAGTTGCGCATCGATTTTTGCAAGGAGGTCTTCTTTCCATGCCAAGCGGTTAACCTGCCATGTGCCAAGCGTCAGCAGCACCGCCAACACCGGCACGGCTGCGGCAATGACAATCCATGGTTTGATGGTTCGTTTGGTGGCTGGGCTGTTCATGGCACTCACATAGAAAACGGGCGGCGATGTTTCCACCGCCGCCCGTGAGAAAAGAAATTGGCTTAGCCGTGATAAATCGGCGCGCCCCATGATCCCCAAATGTAGATCACGAAGAACAGGAACAGCCAGACAACGTCCACAAAGTGCCAGTACCATGCAGCGGCCTCGAAACCGAAATGCTGCTTCGGCGTGAAGTGGCCGGCATAGGCCCGGAAGAGACAGACCGCCAAGAAAATGGTTCCGACCAGAACGTGGAAACCGTGGAAACCCGTCGCCATGAAGAATGTCGCGCCATACAGCGAATCCGAGAACGAATAAGGCGCGTGCGCATATTCATAGGCCTGTACGAACGAGAACAGTACGCCGAGCAAGACAGTCAGCCACAGACCCCATTTCAAGCCGTTGCGGTCGCCATGCAGAAGGGCATGGTGCGCCCAAGTGACGGTTGTACCTGAAAGCAGCAGGATAACGGTGTTGTAGAGCGGCAGGTGCAGCGGATCGAAGACTTCCAGACCTTGCGGGGGCCAAGTGCCACCGGTGTAGGCCATGCGGCCCACTTGTTTGGCTTCGTCATAAAACAGGCTGGCGTCGAACACCGCCCAGAACCATGCCACAAAGAACATCACCTCGGAGGCGATGAACATGATGATGCCGTAGCGCAAATGCAACGACACAACGCGTGTGTGGTGGCCTTCATGCGCTTCCTTGATGGTGTCACCCCACCAGCCGAACATGGTGTACAGGATCACCGCAAGGCCGATGAAGAACAACCACGGGTTTGCCAGCGGAATACCCAGCATCGAGAACTCATTGCCTTGGCTGGCCTGCATCCAACCGATGGCCCCAATACACATAACCAGCGCGCCGAACGACGCCAGAAATGGCCATGGGCTCGGATCGATAATGTGATAATCGTGATTTTTTGCGTGTGCGTCAGCCAATGTAATTACCCCCGACTGTCAGATGAGGCTGCTGCATTAAGCAGTGTCTCATTGTCTTCTTCAACCGCCGAACCGGCTGAATCTTGATTTCGATTTTTATTCTTTTTAGCCGCTGTTTCCGGCTGATCAACCGGAAAGAAAGTGTAAGACAGTGTTATGGTGTTGATGTCTTTGAGCTCTTTGGAGTTCACAATGTCCGGATCCACAAAAAACACCACCGGCATGTCCAAGCCTTCGCCACTGGCGAGTGTGGTTTCTGTGAAACAGAAGCATTCCATCTTATTGAAGAAAGCGCCTGCCGCTTGCGGCGTAACGTTAAAGGTAGCGGTGCCGGTGCTTTCGACGCTCATATTGTCGGCGCGGTAGGAAGCCTGCGCAATCTCGCCAATTTTAACGTTGATCTGTCGGTCAATGGGCTTGAATTTCCAACCCAAGCCGCCTGATGTGTTGGCGTCAAAGCGCACAGTAATCGTTTTATCCAACACGGTTTCAGACGCAGTTTCAACGCGCTGCGTTGTGCCGCCATAACCGGTCACCTGGCAGAAGAGTTCGTATAGCGGCACTGATGCATAGGCCAAACCGACCATGCCCGAGAAAAAGGCGACACATGCTATCGCCACACGACGGTTTGCCATGTGGTCGCGTGTATCTTTTTGGAATTCGCTCATATCGACCGCTCCATCAGCGCGGGACCAAATTTCAAAACCGTCACCGCATAAACCAGCACGACAAAAACAACGAGGCAAAGCGCCAATGCAAGCGAGCGCGCTTTGCGGGCCTTTTTCTGCTTTGCGGTCAACTCAATGGTTTCCAGAGGTGCGCTCATGCGACCACTCCTTGAAGCGTCCATGTCAGGCCGGACAAGCGCTCTACCAGTGCCTCACCAATCAACACACCAAACAGCGCGAACAAGTAGAAGATCGAAAAGCCGAACAGTTTTTTCTCGGCCACAAGCTTTTCGTCCGCACCGGCGATTTTCCAGACCTTATAGGTCAGCCACGCAAACATGACGCCCAGCACAGCTGACACGATGCCGTAGGTGATGCCTGCAAAACCCATGAAGGTTGGTAGCACGCCAATCGGCGCCAGCAAAACGGCATAAAGCAACATTTGGTTGCGGGTGGATGCTTCACCGACAGCGTTCGGCATCATCGGCACGTGCGCATCATCGTAATCGCGCATCTTCCACAGGGCCAAAGCCCAGAAATGTGGTGGTGTCCACATGAAGATGATCGCAAACATGACCAAGCCTTCGAGGCTGATCGTGCCGGTCATCGCAGCCCAACCAACCATGGGCGGGAACGCTCCCGCTGCACCACCGATAACGATGTTTTGCGGTGTCGAGCGCTTCAGCCACATGGTGTAAATGACTGCGTAGAAAAAGATGGTGAACGCCAGCAGGCCGCCTGCAACCCAGTTGGTGACCAGGCCAAGCGTCATGACGGAAAGAAGCGACAGAACCAGACCAAATGCCAGCGCATCGGTGGGTGCCACACGACCACTTGGTACGCCACGCTTGGCGGTGCGGCTCATGACGGCATCAATGTCGGCGTCATACCACATATTCAGCGCACCGGACGCGCCTGCGCCAACGGCGATGGCTAGAATGGCAACAAAGCCGATAAACGGATTGATGGATGTCGGCGCAACCAGCATGCCAGCGAGCGCTGTGAACACGACAAGGCGCATCACCCGCGGCTTGAGCAGGTCGAAATAGTCTTTCGGTGTCGCTTCAGATATCAGCGCGCGACTGTCGCTTACGCTTTCAACGAACGCCATGGCGTCTTCCAATCCCAACGTGCCCTTTGCAGGCTTCATTTGTGCGATGCGGGGACAAGCCCCGCACCGTAACTTTTAGAAACGCGATTACTTGACGCGTGGCAGCTGTTCCCACTGGTGGAATGGCGGCGGTGAAGACAGTTGCCATTCCAGCGTGTTCGCACCTTCACCCCATGGGTTGTCGCCAGCGACGCGCTTGCGGGCAAACGCTTCAAAGACGCCGTACAGGAAGATCAGCACAGCGAAGGCCGACAGGTACGAGCCGTATGACGACACAAGGTTCCAACCGGCATAAGCATCTGGATAGTCGATGTAACGACGTGGCATGCCTGCAAGACCGAGGAAGTGCTGCGGGAAGAAGATCAGGTTAACGCCGACAAAGGTTACCCAGAAATGGATGCGCGCGATTGTCGAGTTATACATGTAACCCGTCATCTTCGGGAACCAGTAGTACCAAGCCGCAAAGATGGCGAACACGGCACCCAGTGACAGCACGTAGTGGAAGTGAGCAACCACATAATAGGTGTCGTGCAGTGAACGGTCGAGACCGGCATTGGCCAGCTGTACACCTGTCACACCGCCAACGGTGAACAGGAAGATGAAGCCGATGGCCCACAGCATAGGCGAACGCATTTCAATAGAGCCGCCCCACATAGTGGCAATCCATGAGAAGATTTTGACGCCAGTTGGCACCGCAATCACCATCGTGGCCAGCATGAAGTAGCGCTGCGTGTCGAGCGACAGACCGACAGTGTACATGTGGTGCGCCCACACGACGAAGCCGACAACACCGATGGCAACCATCGCATAGGCCATGCCGAGGTAACCGAACACGGGCTTGCGTGAGAAGGTCGATACGATGTGGCTGACAATGCCGAAGGCAGGCAAGATCAGAATATACACTTCAGGGTGACCGAAGAACCAGAACAGGTGCTGGAACAGGATCGGATCGCCGCCACCATCGGGTGAGAAGAAGGCGGTACCGAAGTTACGGTCTGTCAGAAGCATGGTGATGGCACCAGCCAACACAGGCAGTGACAACAACAGCAGGAAGGCTGTGATCAGCACTGACCAGGCAAACAGCGGCATTTTGTGCAGGGTCATGCCCGGCGCACGCATGTTGAAAATGGTCGTGATGAAGTTGATCGCGCCGAGGATCGACGAAGCACCGGCGATGTGCAGCGACAGGATCGCAAAGTCCATTGCAGGGCCGGGCTGACCCGTTGTCGACAGCGGCGGATAGATTGTCCAACCGCCACCCACGCCAAACGCACCGGGTGCGGACGGCATGAACATGGAGATCAGCAACATGATGAATGCAGGCGGCAACAACCAGAATGAGATGTTGTTCATGCGCGGGAACGCCATGTCAGGCGCGCCGATCATGATCGGGATCATCCAGTTGGCAAAACCACCAATCAGCGCTGGCATCACCATGAAGAAGATCATGATCAGGCCGTGGCCGG
>JBAUIL010000210.1:0-10282 GCA_049682915.1 Ahrensia sp.
CCGGCACCTGCTCAGGGTTCATCGTCCACACCCGCCGGTTCAAGGTAGCCGCGATGGTAACCCAGACTAGATACGGCACGAGCAGCAAAGCAGCCAGACTTGAGACCGGCCATGCAAGCGCGATCAACATGGCAATGGACAGCCACAGCGCACAAACATCGATAAACGCCCAATCCATGCGCTTTTTGCCAAAAAACAACCATGACCAGCTGCCATTGAGCAGCAATTGAAGCACCCAAACCGCCATAAACAGGCCAAAGCCTTCAGCCCGCACCATAATCCAGGCCGACCACGCAATCGCCACATAAAGAAGCGACCAAACAACGGGGAACGCCCAGTCTGGCGGTGTCCAGGACGGTTTGCGTAATGACACATACCATTCGCCGGGCTTGAAAAAAGCGCCGGTGAAAGCGGTACAAACAATACACACAATGATGAGGACGAGTGCAACCATGCGTTACACATAAACAATGGCGACCAAAAGTCGAGTAGACGAGCGCAATTGGATTTTAGAACTACGAACAAAAAGCAAAAATTGCGTCCGATTAACGCACTCAGCGCCGATTGCGGAGCGGCTGTCCACCGGTTACGCTCTGCGCGAGGGGAAATGCGATGAACCAGCAGACCACCATCATGCGCGAGAAACGCAAGGATATACACACTGAAGGCGTTCCCGTTGTGTGTATTGCTTGCGAAGCCCGCCATAAAGGTGTCTGCGGCGCTTTGAACCCGGAGCAACTCACTTATCTCTCCAACCATACGACCAAGCATGTGTACACCTCGCAGGAAGAGCTGATCCGCGCCGGTGAAGACGCCACCCAATATTCCAACATTTTATCGGGTGTGGTGAAACTGACAAAACTGCTTGCCGATGGCCGCCAACAGATTGTCGGGTTGCAGTTTGCACCAGATTTTCTGGGTCGACCCTTTAAACGAAGCAATGACACGGCTGCGGAAGCAGCAACCGATGTGCGGGTCTGCTCGTTTCCGCGCACGGTGCTGGAAGAGCTGATTGAGACAGCACCCGGACTGGAACACCGCTTGCACGAACAAGCGTTGGACGAGTTGGATGAGGCGCGCGACTGGCTGTTGGCACTGGGCCGCAAAAATGCCTCAGAAAAAGTGTCGGCGTTCCTCTACATGATCGCCTGCAATATTGACCCCGAGGCGCTGAACGAAAGCTCAAATCGCACTATCGAATTTGAGTTGCCGCTGAAGCGCGCTGAAATTGCCGATTTTCTTGGCCTCACCATCGAAACCGTCAGCCGCCAAATCACCAAGCTGCGCAAGGCGCAAATCATCGAGTTGATCAACAACCGAACCTTGCGTGTTGTCAGCCTGCGCGGCCTGCGCGCCAGCGCGGAGCAGGAAACCTGATTTGCGTTAGACCGCTTTCGAGAAACGCATCTCAGAACGCTCGAAATAAGCATCAAAACGCGAAGCGACCACGCGGGTTAGTGCCCGCGCTTCCTGGGTGATGTAGAAACCATCCGCATCGACTTCACACAAGCCATCGCCATCCTGCGCCGCAATCAGTTCCGCTTCAGTAATGTAGGGCTCGGCCACCGGGCCAAACGCTTGGCGTAGTTCTTCAAAGGAGATCGCAAAGCGGCACATCAACTGGTTGATGATAAAAGCGCGCACCTTATCATCCACACAAAACCGCATCCCCTTGGCCACCGGCGGCTCGCCCTTGCTAACCGTTTCCTGATAGCGCGAGGTGGCAACGATGTTTTGCACATAGCCTCCTGGATATTGGCTGATCGACGAGCCACCGAGCCCCAAAAGAACGGTGCAGCTGTCGGTGGTGTAGCCTTGGAAATTGCGGCGCAAGTGACCCTCGGCATTCGCAATTGCCATGGAATCATCCGGCTTTGCAAAATGGTCGATGCCTATTTTCACATAGCCTGCGTCGCATAGCTGCTTTTCGGCATGGCGCGCCTGCTGGAAACGCTCGCGCGTATCAGGCAGATCCTCGTCATGGATCATCCGCTGGTGCTTTTTCACCCAAGGCACATGGGCATAGCCAAACAGGGCAATCCGGTCGGGCGACAATTCGATCACTTGCTCAATCGTCGATTGCAGCCGCGCGCTTGTTTGCAATGGCAACCCGTACAACGCGTCAATGTTGACCGAACGCACACCCGCATCGCGCATCGCGTCGATCACATGGCGGGTCTGTTTATAGGTCTGCGGCCGGTTGATGGCCGCTTGTACTTCCTCATCAAAGTCCTGCACACCCACAGAGACTCGCGTCACACCCAGTGCAGTCAGTCCGCGCAGTGTTTCTTCACCCACATCCGACGGATCGATTTCGATGCAGATTTCCGTTTCATCATTAAGCAGGAACAAGGCACGCAAGGCATCACCCAAACGCGCGAGATCGGTTTCCGACAGGAAGCTGGGAGAGCCGCCACCAAAATGCACATGGCCGACAGACGGCGCAAACCCAAGCCGGGCACGCACAGCCGCCAGTTCCATCAACAAATGGTCGACATAGGTTTTGACCGGGTCATATTTGAGCGTGTGCTTGGTATTGCAGCCGCAGAACCAGCACAACCGGTCACAAAACGGAATGTGCATGTAAACCGAGATCGGCTCGCCCGGCACAATCGCATCGAGCAATTCGCCATAGGAAACATGGGCCAAGGACTCGTTGAAATGCGGCGCTGTTGGATAGCTGGTGTAGCGTGGCACGCCATTGCCGTAACGCTCGATAAGCGCTTCCATACGATGATCGTCGAGGTTTGAATGAGGCTCCATTATCGGGCACTCCCTGCGGTCAATATCGGCATCAGATGCTCGCGCTCAAACGCCAAATGCCGCCGCAGCCCCTCAAAGAAACCACGGATCATATAAGCCAGCGTATCGACGGTTTTTCGCTTGTCCGCCATCAGTGCGAATTCACGCAGCGCCTGGGCAAGTTCTTCGGCAAAGGCTTCATCTTCCCAATGCTCACCGTGCAGCCGATCCAGCGTTTTTTGCATTTCGCCTTCATTGCTGCCCAATTGGACCAACAAAGGAAACAACACGTTTTCTTCGAATTGATGGGCGCGGTGAACAGCCGGATAAACCATTTGCGCCAGCGTCAGGCATTCATCAGGCGTTACCGCATCCGGCAGCCTATCAGCGAATTTTTCCAACGCATCACAAAGACCCGCCTGCACGTCCAGATGTTGATTGAGCGTCGGAATAACCTGTTCTCGTTTCAGTGGTACAATTTTGGGGCTTTGATAGGCCCGAGAATGCAGAGCATCAGTCTTTTGCGGGTCGTGCATCGATCATTCCCTGTGGCGTGTTTTGATCATGCCAACAGATAAGCTGGTTCGCCGCTCGGCTTCCTTGATCAAGATCAAAGCGCACCGACAAAGCTTCAGACTAAGAAAGGGCAGCGCCGGACTCATGACGGGTTCGGGTGAACTACCATTACTCCATCGAAATTCGGGAAGGGAGTGGGGATGAAATATGCTCTGGAAACCGCGGGGGTAGGCGTTTTCGCCTTTTTGGCACTGTTAGGTGCCGCCTTCGCACAAGACGCGGCCTTTGAAGCCCATATGTGGGTAGCCTTCGCCGTTTTGGCAATATCCACCATTGTGTTGGTGCGCCGTATGCAATTTGCAACAACTGGTCCTGCTGAAGATGACAGCGGCTACATGGACACGATCGTCAAATATGGCGCCATCGCGACCATGTTCTGGGGCGTGGTCGGCTTTCTGGTCGGCGTCGTGGTTGCCCTGCAGCTGGCCTATCCGGACCTCAACATTGAACCATGGTTCAACTTCGGCCGCACGCGGCCGCTGCACACCTCAGCGGTGATTTTTGCGTTTGGCGGCAATGCCCTGCTCGCAACATCATTCTACGTTGTCCAGCGCACATGTCGCGCGCGGCTATGGGGCGGTGATCTCGCATGGTTCGTCTTCTGGGGCTATCAGTTCTTCATCGTCATGGCGGCTACCGGTTACCTGCTGGGTATCACTGCCAGCCGGGAATATGCCGAGCCGGAATGGTATGTCGACATTTGGCTGACCCTTGTTTGGGTGGCCTATCTGGCTGTCTTCCTCGGCACGCTGATCAAGCGTAAAGAGCCGCACATCTATGTCGCCAACTGGTTCTATCTCGCCTTCATCGTCACCATTGCGATGCTGCATGTGGTCAACAATCTGGCCATGCCGGTGTCGTTCTTGGGTGCAAAATCCTACTCCGCCTTTGCCGGTGTGCAGGACGCGCTGACCCAGTGGTGGTACGGCCACAATGCGGTGGGCTTCTTCCTGACTGCAGGCTTCCTGGGCATGATGTATTACTTCATTCCAAAGCAAGCCGACCGTCCGGTCTACTCATACCGCTTGTCGATCATCCACTTCTGGGCACTGATCTTCATGTACATCTGGGCAGGCCCGCACCATCTGCACTACACCGCCCTGCCTGATTGGGCGCAAACACTGGGCATGGTGTTCTCTATCATGCTGTGGATGCCTTCATGGGGTGGCATGATCAACGGCCTGATGACGCTTTCGGGCGCTTGGGACAAGCTGCGCACCGACCCTATTCTGCGGATGATGGTTATCGCGGTTGCCTTCTACGGCATGTCCACATTCGAAGGCCCGATGATGTCCATCAAGGCGGTCAACTCACTGTCTCACTACACAGAATGGACCATTGGTCACGTGCACTCCGGTGCGCTTGGCTGGGTTGGTATGATCTCGTTTGGCGCGATCTACTTCCTGGTGCCAAAACTGTGGAACCGTGAACGGCTTTATTCCTTGCGTCTGGTCAACTGGCACTTCTGGCTCGCCACACTCGGCATCGTTGTTTACGCCGCTGTTCTGTGGGTTGCCGGCATCCAGCAAGGCTTGATGTGGCGCGAATACAACGACCAGGGCTTCCTCGTCTTCTCATTCGTGGAAGCAGTGGACGCGATGCATCCTTACTATGTGATGCGGACAATCGGTGGCGTGCTTTACCTCGCCGGTTCACTGGTCATGGCCTTCAACATCTACATGACAATCATCGGTCGCATCCGCGACGAGGTGCCCATGGGTGCGGAAGCGCCATCCATGGCCCCGGCGGAATAAGGAGAGACTGACATGGGTATTTTAGACAAACACGCAGTCCTTGAGAAAAACGCGACGCTGTTGCTGGTAGGCTCCCTTCTGGTGGTTTCAATCGGCGGTATCGTGGAGATTGCACCGCTGTTCTACCTGGAAAACACCATCGAGGAAGTGGAAGGCATGCGCCCCTACTCCCCGCTGGAGTTGGCGGGCCGCAACATCTATGTGCGTGAAGGCTGCTACGTCTGCCACAGCCAGATGATCCGCCCGTTCCGTGACGAAGTGGAGCGTTATGGCCACTACTCGCTGGCGGCGGAGTCAATGTATGACCACCCGTTCCAGTGGGGCTCAAAACGCACCGGGCCGGATTTGGCCCGGGTCGGCGGACGCTACTCAAACGAGTGGCACGTCCAACACCTGATTGAACCACGCGACGTGGTGCCTGAAAGCATCATGCCGTCCTACGAGTTCCTGATTAACACGGATCTCGATGTGGAAAATCCGGCCGCTCACCTGATCGCCAACCGACGTGTCGGCGTGCCTTACAGTGACGAGATGGTCGAAAATGCACGCGCCGATCTCATCGCACAGGCCGATCCCGACGCGGACTGGTCCGGCATCGAAGAACGCTATCCCAAAGCCCTGACCGGTGATTTCGATGGCGACCCGAACCGCTTGACGGAAATGGATGCACTGGTCGCCTATCTGCAAATGATGGGCACACTGGTCGATTTCACCGTCTACAACGCCGAAGAAAACTACCGCTAGGAGGTCGAATTATGGACAGCACTTATCAAGCCATGCGCACCTTCGCCGACAGTTGGGGACTGCTCTACATGTTCCTGGTTTTCGCGGTGGTTGTTGTGTGGGCCCTGCGCCCGGGCAAGGCGGCGCAAGATGCAATCAACGATGCGGCTAGCATCCCCTTCAAGGAGGACTGATCTGATGGCCGATACAGACAAAAAAGAAATCGACGACATTTCAGGCGTCGAGACAACCGGCCATGAGTGGGACGGCATTAAAGAGCTGAACAACCCCATGCCGCGCTGGTGGGTGACAACGTTCTACATCACCATTGTGTGGGCAATCGGCTACTCGATTGCCTACCCTGCATGGCCCGGCATTACCGGTGCCACAGCGGGCGTGCTTGGCTGGTCATCGCGCGGCGATCTGACAGCCGAAATTGATGCGGCAAAAGCCGACCAGGCGGTTTATCTCGACCGGTTGGCTGAAGCCGATATTCAGACCGTAGCAAGCGACCCGGAACTGCTGCAATTTGCGGTGGCCGGTGGTTCATCTGCCTATAAGGTTTATTGTTCGCAGTGCCATGGCTCCGGCCATGCCGGTGGTGGCGGCTATCCAAACCTCAATGATGATGACTGGATTTGGGGTGGTTCGCTCGAAGCCATCGAAACCACCCTGCTCCACGGTATTCGCTACAATGGTGACGATGACACCCGCTTGTCCGAAATGCCACGCTTCGGCGCAGACGAGTTGCTGAGCCGGGACGAAATCAGCGATGTCGCCTGGTTCGTGCGTGAGCTTTCCGGCCAGGAAACCGATCAGGAAGCCGCCGCGCGCGGATCGGTGACCTACGCCGAGCAATGCTCGTTCTGTCATGGCGATGCCGGTGAAGGCCTGCAAGACCTCGGCGCACCGAACCTGGCGGACGCCATCTGGCTCTATGGCGGCACACATACCGAGTTGGTCGCCCAGATCAGCAACCCGCAGCAGGGCGTCATGCCCGGCTGGCAGGAGCGCTTGGGCGAAACCACAGTCAAGCAATTGGCGGTCTATATTCACCAGTTGGGTGGCGGCGAATAAGCCGAAACACTTTCTGCAAAATCCAAAACCGGGCGGCCACCACCGCCCGGTTTTTTTATGCTTTTCAGTAGCTTACGCTCACAACCTACCCCGTTGCGCCAGACTGTCGCACCTTGCCAACTTTGACCCATGTCAACGACACTTCGCCACCTTGGCTCTACACCCGTGACCATAAAAACAGTCATCGCGACCAGTGGGAGCCACCAGGAATGTTGCAAGCATCAGATTTCGAGCGCCACGATGTGGAGCCGATTAATGCAGGCGCCAAGAAAAAAGCCGAGCCGCTCTATGCGGCGCGCAAAAAGATTTTTGCCAAACGCGCCACCGGTATTTTCCGCCGCCTCAAATGGATCATCATGGCGATCACGCTGGGCATCTATTACCTGACACCTTGGATCCGCTGGGACCGCGGCGAGTTTGCGCCCGACCAGGCGGTGCTGGTCGACATCGCCAATCGCCGTTTCTATTTCTTCTTCATCGAGATATGGCCGCAGGAGTTCTTCTTTGTAGCGGGCCTTTTGGTCATGGCGGGCTTCGGCCTGTTTCTCATCACCTCGGTGGTTGGCCGCGCATGGTGCGGCTATTCCTGCCCGCAAACCGTCTGGACGGACTTGTTCATGACGGTTGAGCGCTTTTGGGAAGGCGACCGCAACGCGCGTATGCGCCTGGACAAAGCGCCATGGAGCGCGTCCAAGCTCGGCAAGCTGGTCGCCAAACATACAACCTTCATCCTGATTTCGATTGCAACCGGCGGCGCGTGGATTTTCTACTTCGCCGACGCGCCAACGCTGGCCTATAATTTCGTCACCGGTCAGGCCGCCTTCGTCGCTTACGCCACCGTCGGCGTGTTGACGGCGACAACCTATGTGCTTGGCGCGATCATGCGCGAGCAGGTGTGCATCTACATGTGCCCATGGCCGCGCATTCAGGCCGCCATGCTCGACGAAGATTCGCTGGTGGTCACCTATAATGACTGGCGCGGTGAACCCCGCACCAAAGGTGCCAAGAAAGCAGCCGCCGCAGGCCTGCCAGTCGGCGATTGCGTGGACTGTAATGCTTGCGTGGCCGTGTGCCCCACCGGCATCGATATTCGTGATGGCCAACAGCTCGAATGCATCACCTGCGCCCTGTGCATCGACGCCTGCAACAGCGTCATGGACAAGGTCGGCAAGGAACGCGGCTTGATCGGCTATGCCACCCTGCGCGAATACAACCACAACATGGCGCTGGCGGTTGACCCTGAAACCAAAACAATTGACCCGACACGCACCCGCGGCGCCGACGGCAAATTTGTTGATGCGATCCGCCACTTTGACCCGCGCATTTTGGTGCGTGCCAGAACGTTGTTCTATGTCGGTGCCCTAAGTGCGATCGCCATCGGCCTGATCGTCGCCCTGCTGTCGCGCGACCGGTTGGAGGTCAACGTTCAGCATGACCGCAACCCGGTCTTCACCACCCTTTCTGATGGCTCCATCCGCAATGGCTACACGCTGAAAATCCTCAACATGATTCCCGAGCGCCGTGTTATCGTGCTGTCGATGGAAGGGCTTGAGGGGGCAGAAATGCAGATCAACGGTGTGTTCCAACCCGATGGCGTCAACTATGCTGTGGTTGTCGAACCGGACCAGGTGCGCGCCCTGCGGGTTTTCATCAAGCAACCAAGCGACGCCACCCAACCGGGCAACACACCATTTAAATTCATCGTCGAAGACAAACAGTCCTTTGAACGCGACGTTTATGATGCCAATTTTGGCGCACCGGAGGCAGGACAATGAGCCTTACTGAAACAAACCCAACGCCAAAACGCCGCCAGTTCACGGGCTATCACATGATCCTGGTCATGGTCGCCTTCTTTGGCACCATCATTACCGTCAATATGATCATGGCATGGCACGCCACCCACAGCTGGACAGGCCTCGTGGTCAAAAGCAGCTATGTGGCAAGCCAGCACTTCAATGAGGTGACCGCGCAAAAGCAGGCGCACGCTGCAATGGGGTGGCAAACGGCCATCGACTATCAAAACCAGCAACTGACGGTGACGGTGACCGATAACACCGGTGCCGTAATCGAAAATGCCATCGTGACGGCAGCACTAGGCCGCCCGGCACACGAACAGCTCGACCGCACCTTGCAGTTTGCGGAAACCGACACAGGCACCTACACGGTTTCTGAGGTGCTGGAGCCCGGCCTCTGGCAGGCGGACTTTACAGTAACCGATGCCAAGGGTGTGATTTGGACCAAGAGCTACCGGTTCATCACCAAAGACGAGGCGGAAACCAAGCAATGACTTGTTGTGGCGCAGATATGGCTGCTGATGCCGTGCAGTCCGGCGCATGTAGCACCGGCTTTACCAAGGCCGAAGAACTCCTGCATGCCGGACGCACCCTGCCTGACGGCACCGTGCAATATGTCTTCGCCGTACCCGACATTCATTGCGGCCAATGCATTGCCACCATTGAACGCACGCTCAAGCCGATGGAAGGCGTTGCCGATGCGCGCGTCAACCTGTCCATGCGCCGCCTTACGGTGCAGCTGGACACCAGCCTTATTTCTGCCAGCGACATTGCAGCCAAGCTTGACGCTTTGAGCTTCCCCGCCACGCCGGTGGATATTGGCGATCTGGATGACCTTGCCAAAAAGCGCAATGACACCGCGCTGCTCAAAGCACTGGCCGTTGCGGGCTTTGCATCCGCCAACATCATGCTGCTGTCTGTTTCGGTATGGTCGGGTGCCGATGGCGCAACGCGTGATCTGTTTCACCTGATTTCCGCACTGATTGCCATTCCGGCGGTGCTCTATGCGGGCCGCGTTTTCTACGCATCCGCTTTCAACGCGCTGCGCGCTGGTCGCGTCAACATGGATGTCCCCATTGCGCTGGCCATCACGCTGGCCACCGGCATGAGCCTGTTTGAAAGCGTTACCGGCGGCGAGAAAGCTTATTTTGAAGCTTCAACCATGCTGCTGTTCTTTCTGTTGATTGGGCGCTATCTCGATCAGCGCATGCGCGAACGGGTGCGCAACGCGGTGGTGCAGCTCAGCCGCTTTTCCGCCAAGGGCGCGACCGTCATCGATGAGAACGGCCATCAAAGCTACCGCCCCTTGGATGAAATCAAACCCGGCATGACTGTGCGCCTGCTTGCCGGTGATCGTCTGCCCGCCGATGGTGAGGTGCTGTCAGGCCAATGCGACATCGACCGCTCGCTGGTTTCGGGCGAAAGCATGCCGGTGCGCGCCCAAAAAGGTCTCGCGCTGGAATCCGGTGTGCTGGCGATCAACGGCATGGTCGACATCACCATCACCCAAAGCCCCGAGAAATCATTTCTGGCCGAAGTACAATCCATGATGGAAGCGGCTGAAAACGGGCGCGGCGCTTATGTGCGCATCGCCGACCGGATGGCACGCGCCTATGC
>JBAUIL010000211.1:0-3014 GCA_049682915.1 Ahrensia sp.
GCCAAGGTGCGCATCACATGCACATTGCCCAAGGTGCCGCCAATCGTATCGGGCAGGGTGCGTGCTTGCGCGCCAGTCGCCAGCACCAGCTTGGTATAGGGCAACGTCTCGCCAGTATGCAGCGTCACGGACTTGCCGAAAGGGTCAAGTGCCGAAGCCGATGTCGCAAGGCGCAAATCAATCGCATGGTCAGAAAACCAATCCGGCGCGCGCAGCGCCAGCCGGTCGAGGCTCATCGCACCGCTCATATAGGCTTTGGAAAGCGGCGGGCGCTGATAGGGCGCGGCAG
This sequence comes from Ahrensia sp., assembly GCA_049682915.1. Taxonomy (GTDB): domain Bacteria; phylum Pseudomonadota; class Alphaproteobacteria; order Rhizobiales; family Rhizobiaceae; genus JBCDLI01. The sequence goes on from JBAUIL010000211.1 coordinate 290, forward strand.
GCTCGTCGGAGATCAAAGTGATAGCAACACGCGCATCCAGCGCGCGCAACTCGGTCGCCACAGCAACCCCCGCATGGCTGGCCCCGATGATGATGATGTGATCTGACAAAGCGATCTCCAAAAACTGAAAAAGCGGCACACACGTACCGCTTTTTCAGTTGTTGACCAAGGTCCAATTATGGTGCGGCAATCAGCCAGTCTCGGCTTCACCGACAAAGGCTTTTTCCACCACATAGTGACCGGGCTTTGAGTTGGCGCCTTCTTCCATGCCGGCGGCCTCGCACAGCTCTTTGATTTCGATGTTCAAGCCCATCGAGCCGCAAATCATCACGCGGTCTTCCTCGGGGTTCCAAGCGGGCACGCCCAGTTTTTCAAACAATTCACCGGAGCGGATCTTATCCGTCACGCGGCCGGTGTTTTCAAACGCTTCGCGCGTCGCGGTCGGGTAGTAGATCAGCTTGCCGTCGACCATCTCGCCGATCAGCGGATCGTTGACCAGATTGTTGATCAGGTCCTGGCCATATTTCAGCTCGGCTACTTCGCGGCAGGTGTGGGTGAGGATCACCTGTTCGAATTTCTCGTAGACTTCCGGGTCGCGCACCAGCGATGCAAACGGCGCGATGCCGGTGCCGGTCGCCAGCATCCACAGGCGCTTGCCGGGGATCAGCGCATCGGTGACCAGCGTGCCAACCGGCTTGGTTTTGAGAATGATCTGATCGCCCGCCTGAATTTTCTGCAAGCGTGAGGTCAGCGGACCGTCTGGCACCTTGATGGAATAAAATTCCAATTCTTCGTCCCAAGACGGAGACGCGATGGAATAGGCGCGCAGAATGGGTTTGCCATTGTCGTCGGGCAGGCCGATCATTACAAATTCGCCGGACCGGAAGCGCAGGCTTTGCGGGCGCGTCACCCGAAAGCGAAACAGCCGGTCGGTATAGTGCTCAACCTCGGTGACGGTCTGGCCGTCTTTCAGCGGTGCGGCTGCGTTTGCGTCTTGTATCGGTGTCATATCATTCATTGTCATGGCGTCCTGTTACGCCGCCCGGCCTGCCTGATGCAAACGGATTTGGTAGGTTTCGTTGATTTTTGGCACTTCGGCGCGCCATTGATGTTCCGGTTGGCGATCTGCCTGCTGCGTGCTGATGGCCACTTCATCAAAGCCGCAGCGTCGTGCATGGGCGTATTGGTCGACGATCACATGGCCCGTTGCGCGCAATCGCCCCGCAAACCCGGCACGGCGCAGTTCAACAGCCAGTGAAAAACCACGCCCGTCGCTGAATGAGGCGAACGGGATTTTGATGACGTCCAAGTGCTGCAAGTAGGGCAAAACTGCGTCGATATTGCTATCAACGGCCAATATCAGGCCCAGCGTCCGTGGCCTGTTTGCAGGCAAACCGATTGCGAGGTCTGCAAGCGTTATCTCGCCATAGTGGCCGTTCACAAACGCGTCCGTCAGATCGTCCTCGGCAAATCCTTTGTCATCGACAATGATCAAGGCTTCGGCCTTCTTCGTTTCATTGTGCTGCATGTGTTTGGTCTCCAGAAACTGGTTTGCCGTTGTGAAAATGAATGCCGCATTCTGTTTTTTCCGTGTTGCGCCAACGCCCGGCGCGGCTGTCCTCACCCGACCTCACCGGGCCTGTGCAAGACGCGCAGCCAATTGATTTATAGCCGTGGCCCAGCAAAGGGTGTTGAGGCAGATCAACCAGCGCTGCATATTCAGCCACAGCGTTTTCGGTCCATCGTGCAAGCGGATTGAGCTTTGCTTTGCCTTCGGGCGTTTTCTCAATGGGTTCGATTTGAGATCGTGTCACTGCCTGAAAACGTTTGCGACCAGTAATCCAGCCGGTAAAGCCTTCCAGCGCCTCATCCAAAACCTTGGACTTGCGAAAATCGCAGCATGCATCGGGATTATCCAGGTGCAGGCGGCCCCATTGGTCCTTTTCGCGGATTGCATCAGCGGACGGGCTGATGGTCCTCACATTGGTCAGGCCAAGATGCCGGGTGAGTGTCGACTTGTACGCCAGCGTTTCGGCAAACAGCATATGCGTGTTGATGAACAGCACCGGGGCATCGGGCTTTATCCGAGCAACCAGATCCAGCAAAACACCTGAATCCGCGCCGAAGGATGAAACGACTGCCACATCGCCAAATTGACCATCGATCAACGCCGAACGAAGCAGAGCTTTTGTTGCTGCAAGTTGGTCAAGCGGCGCGGGCATTGGCTTTTTCCTGATTATAAACTGCATCTTTGAACGGCGCGGCGCCAACGCGGCGGTATGCCTCCAGAAACGTCTCCGACGGGTCTTGGCGAAGCTCAAGATAGGTCTCGATGATTGTCTCAATGGCAGGGATCAAATCATCAGCACCAAAGCCCGGCCCCATGCGCTCGCCGATGGTGGCGTCCTGCGTGCCGTCGCCGCCCAGCGTGATCTGGTAGTTTTCAACGCCGGCACGGTCCAACCCCAAAATGCCGATATGGCCGACATGGTGGTGCCCGCAGGCGTTGATGCAGCCGGAGATTTTGATTTTCAGCGGGCCGATTTCGCGCTCTAGCTTCAGTTCATCAAAGCGTGTCGCGATTTCCTGCGCAATGGGGATGGAGCGCGCGGTGGCCAGCGCGCAGTAATCCATACCCGGGCAGGCGATAATGTCAGACAGCAGGCCGATATTGGCCGTTGCCAGTCCGGCCTCCTTCAACGCGGCATGGACGGTTGGAATGTCG
>JBAUIL010000212.1:0-3111 GCA_049682915.1 Ahrensia sp.
AGCGCCCGGCGGATATAGTCGAGATTGCGGATCGACAGATGGATCGCCATGGTAGCGCCGGACTTGCCAAGCACCTCCAACTGCTCACCCGGTGGCATGGACGATGCTTTCATGCCGGTGCGGGTGGCAATCACGGTTTGCGCAATTTCCGGCAGGGTCAATTCGGTTTTCAGAGCCGCCGCCGCCGCCGCAAAGGCGGGCACGCCCGGCACCACCTCATAGTCGATACCCAACGCATCCAGCCGCCGCATTTGCTCCGCTGTCGCGCCATAGATGGACGGGTCACCCGAATGCACCCGCGCCACATCGTGGCCCGCTTCATGCGCGAGTCTGATCTCTTCAATAATCTGGTCGAGATGCATCGGCGCGGTGTCCATCACTTTCGCGTCCGCTGGCGCGGCCTTGGTGATTTCTTCGGGCACCAGCGACCCGGCATAAAGGCACACCGGACAGCGCTCGACCAGCCGCAGTCCGCGCACGGTAATCAGATCCGGCGCGCCCGGTCCCGCACCAATAAAATAAACGGTCATTCGCCCATCCTTGTTGTGTCTTTGCTGGCATAGCCGCGCGGCGTGTAAACGCACTCGCGCCCGTCGCCGGTTTTGGTGACGCGGCTGTTGGACGACCCGACAATGACGACCGTCAGCATATCAACATGATCGACTTGCAGTTCGCCCAGCGCCACGATGCGCACCAACTCGCCCTCACGGCCAAGATTAGTCGCTAAAATAACCGGCGTGTCATACGGACGATGTTTCAGCAATTCATCACGCGACCAAGCCAGTTGGGTGCGGCGCTTTTTGGAAACGGGGTTGTAAAAGGCAATCACAAAGTCCCCCTCGCCCGCAGCACGCACGCGGCGCTGAATATCGTCCCACGGCGTCAGCAAATCAGACAGCGAGATGGTGCAAAAATCATGGCCCAGCGGTGCGCCCGCACGCGCCGCCGCGCCTTGCAGCGCGGAAATGCCGGGGCTGTTGACGATCTCAATGCGTTTGGCGGCATCGGTTACGCCATTCTTGTCGATCAACTCAAAAACCAGCGTCGCCATGGCATAGATGCCCGCATCGCCGGAGCACACGAGTGCCACCGTTTTGCCCTCGCCCGCCAATTCCATGGCGTGGCGCACACGGTCTTCTTCCGCACCCAAATTGAAATCATGGCGCGCTTTGCCAGCCGCCAGCGGCCCCAGCAAATCAAGATACAGGCTATAGCCCACAAGATCGGTGGAGCGGCGCACCATGTCACTGACTTCCGGCGAGCGCCAGCCATCGCTGCCCGGCCCGATGCCAACCACATAGAGCGTGCCGCGCGCGCGGCCGGGCAATGTCTCGCCCGTCAACACCTGCGGCGCATGCGCCACCGCGCAGGTGGACCGCTTGGTTTTGCGCTTCTCAACGATCAGCGTGCCGTCACCGCCAACGCTCGCCAACGCCGCGCCTTCGCAAACGCCATGGCAGCCGACCTCGGCAAACACCACTTCGGACGGATTGGCCAAGCGCGGTGCTTCAGCCTCAAGCGTTGCCGCATCAAAAAACCGCGCTGCTACACCCAAATGCTGTGCAAGTGCATGCACTGCGGCTTCGTCCGACTTGACATCAATAGATGTGACCGCCGCGATTGAGGCTGGCGCGATTGCCGCATCTTTCAGCGTGGCGTCAGCCAATCCAATCAGATCATCCGCCGGGCACCCCCGTTCACACCCGACGCCGAGCACCATGGTTCTAGGGTGGTAAACCAAGGTCTTGTCGTCGCCCGCCATGGGCTTGGTTGTCACCACCAAGCGCACATCGCCTTTTTCAGAAAACGGCAAAGACGACCCCGCCAACCAATCAGCCTCTCCCTCAAGCGTCACGGACGCACCGGCAACCAAAGCCGCCATGACGCTCTTTGCGTTGTGCGGGTTAGCAAGAACATAGCCTTCCGGCGGCGCATCAAGCGCGACGCCAAAGCGGATATCGCCCGCCGTGGTGATGGCGCTAACGCCGCCGACGACCATCGCGATATCGTCAGCCATCCGGTTGGCTCCCCGATGACCACCAAGCAGCGGAACCACGGCGCGGCCATCGTCAGCGACCGACAACACCGGCACTTCAGTAGATTTATCACCGATCACCGGTGCCAGCACGCGGATGATCGCGCCCGATGCCATGACCGCGATAATCGGCACGCGCTGCGCAAACAGAGCCTGCGCATGGGGCTTGAGTTCGTCAAACACCACATCAACCTTGTCGGCACCCACACGCTTGGCAGCGCCATGAATGGCTCCGCCCACCGCACCCCGAATGGTCTCGGCAACCGGCAGTGACTGCTCGGATAATATCAGAATTGCCGGCGGCAGATGGTCAGCCATCCAAGGCCCCTTTTTGTGTTTGGCGTTGAACAATCAACATGGAAAAATACGGCGCTTCATGGTCACCCAGCGCGCCCAGTGGCGACAGTTTTTGCTGTCCGTCAATCGACACCCTCTCGGCATAATACGCTTTGTCGGTCAGGCCCATATCATCGACCAGCGCGCGGATGCGCGGCAGATGTCGGCCCAATTTCATAATCACAGTAACGTCCGCTGACAGGATGTGCCGCTGTAGCGCATCATCGTCCAGCGGTCCGGGCAACACGGTCAGCACATCGTTGCGCGAGGTCAGCGGCAAGCCCAACGCACTGCTGGCCGCCATGACGGAGGAAACACCGGGCACGATCTCGCACCGGTATCTGCCCGCCAACCGGTCATAGAGATACATGAACGAACCATAGAAAAACGGATCGCCCTCACACAGCACACACACATCGTCGCCCGCATCGAGATGGCCGCTGATGGTTTTGGCCGCCGCATCATAGACTTCAGCGGCGGGAAAACGCGCAACCCGCATCGGCACGATGATGGGAATTTCTATCTGGTCTGGCCGCATCATGGTCTACACGATAGAACGCGCGAAACTGTCGCCGCTATCGGGCGCGGGATAGGCGACAATTTTCGCCTCTGACAGCACCCGCGCCGCGCGCAGCGTGATGAGATCAGGCGCGCCGGGCCCAACGCCAATACCGTAGAGCGTTCCCGTCATGCGCGTTTTTCCCAAGCCCGTTTTTCCCAAGCCCGTTTTTCACAGGCCC
>JBAUIL010000213.1:0-8591 GCA_049682915.1 Ahrensia sp.
GCAATTTCGGTCATCTGGCCTATGTCGTCGACGACATCTACGCGCTTTGCCAAAATCTGCACGACAATGGCGTGACCATAAACCGGCCACCGCGCGACGGGCGCATGGCATTTGTTCGATCACCGGACGGCATTTCGATAGAGCTGTTGCAAAAAGGCGAGAGCCTCGCGCCGGCCGAGCCTGGGGCCTCTATGCAAAACACCGGATCTTGGTAACAAACGCAATCAACCTTCCCGCTGGTCCCCGCAAAGTGTGGACCAGCGCCATTGGGCCTGATTGGGACTTTTTTTCGCCTCATTGTGTTCTTAATTGCGACGCCATATTCAGTTTGTGATCGATGGTTAATCGGTTAGTAATCCTGTATGGGTTACCGGGTCGGGACATCCGATAGAAATTTGAGGGGATCAGGTTTGGTCAGGGCAAAGCAATTGACCGGAAACAAGCGCTATGTATTGAGCGTTTCATTGTTGCTCGGTGCTTCAATGCTTGCTGGCTGTACTGCCACCACAATCGACACGCAAAGTCTCCAGCCCGTTGGCGCACCTGAACTGAGCGCAACCACTTTCAGCCTGAACGATCAAGCCGGTGTACCAACGCCCGTTGAACGGCCCGGTGAAGTAGCACAGGCCGCACCACAATTGATGGATGCAGGGGCAGATTCAGGCTTCGACCCGACCCAAGACGAAATGGCACTCGCCGCGCTGGTGCCAACCGAAAGCAACCCGACCGAAACGGATTTGGCCGCGCAAGCAGGCACTGCGCCCGGCACCCAGCCCTTGGCAAGCGCGACCGATGACACCTCTACCCAGCGCATTATGCAAGCATCAAATGCGCCCGCGGGCACCCAAACCGCTCTCAACCCAACCGACAGCCAAATCATCACGAACCAAAGTTCGCCAATTGCAGGCGCTGTCGATACCACTGTAGCGTTGGCGCAAGCGCCCGCTCCTTCCCCCGTTCCGCAAGCCATTGAAACAGCATCAGCCCCAGCACCGGTGGCCGCTGCCAGCGCCTTCGGCGCAGCGCCTACCGCTGCAGCCGTCGCTCCCGAACCGCGCCGCACAGGGATTTTCCGGGCCATGTTCAACCGCGAGCGCATTGCACCGCCTGCGCCTGTCAGAGAGCCACGCGTTGAACTCGCTTCACTCAGCAACCCTGCAGAGCAGCCAAAACCACAAGCGCCAGAGCGGAGAGTGATCAGCACTGTCTCTGCAAGCTCCTCAAGCTTGCCCGGTGTTAGCCGTGACCGTGCGCTTGGCGTTCAAAGCCCAAGCGCGTCCAGTGGTGAACGCATCCAAGTTGCATCTGCAGCGGGGCTTGCGCGCCTGGCACCCAACGGGCTGAAAACACAGCATTCTGGCGTCGATATTCAATGTTTGAAACCGGCTCTCGTCCGAATCCTCAAACAAGTCGAAGGCCACTACGGCAAAGCCGCCGTTGTCACCTCCGGCTATCGCAGCCCCGCACGCAACAATAAGGCACGCGGTGCTAAAAATTCGCTGCACATGTATTGCGCAGCCGCCGACATTCAGGTGGACGGTGTCAGCAAATGGCAACTAGCGTCATATTTACGCTCTATGCCGGGCCGTGGCGGCGTCGGCACCTATTGCCACACGCAATCGGTTCACATCGATATTGGTCCCACGCGCGACTGGAACGCGCGTTGCCGCCGCCGCTAAAGCTGATTCAACCCGAAGCGGAAATGCGCCAAGCAACGCTTGCGTCGCCTCATCGGCCAAAAAAATAAAAAAAAACGACCACGGCTAAAAATCGCCCTTGCGGCCTTCAAATATTGTTTCTATACACCGCCCACCGCACTGGGCTCCCATCGTCTAGCGGTCTAGGACGCCGCCCTTTCACGGCGGAAACACGGGTTCGAGTCCCGTTGGGAGTACCACCTTTTTTCCAGACAGACATTGGCTTTATTGGCTCAACATCCAGTTGATCATGGCCCGCCAGTCTGTCATGCGGATTGGTGTTCCGTGGCCACCCGTTTCAAAGCGAACCAGTTGCACGGGCACGCCCGCGCGTCTTAGTTGCGCATAAAATGCGTCCATACCGTCCATCGCAAACACACTGTCATTGCTGCCATGGCCGATAAACACCGGCACCTTTGCTTGTACGGCGTCCGACTGGATGAACCCCGGATCGGCGTAAGACCCCAAAAACGCGATGCCTGCGGTGCGCACACCGATGTCAGGCGCATCGGCCAAGCTGTGACACACGGCACCACCCGCTGAGCCGCAAGCGAGAATCAATTCGGCACCCGGTGCGGCCTCCAAATGCAGCCGCGCGACCGCCGCAACCCGCGCAACATCACTGCGCCGGAAATCCCCCGCATCAACGGTGATATAAACACCCCGGTTGCGCACCATCAAATTTTTGATTCGGTTGAAATTACCGCCAAAGCTGAAATCATTTTGGCCCAAGCGCCTGTCACCGCCGCGCCCATGCACAAAAATGGTGATCAGCCGCGCACCGTCCAAATTGCCAACCATGGCAAACTTTGCCGGTCCTGCATCGGTGTCGAGCGTCAGTTGTTTCTCTTTGGTCGCCCGGTTGCGCGCCACATAGCGCGCGTTTACCCGACGCTCCGGCACCTGATCGCGCGCATTAATGTCGCGGGCCTCATTGTAATCCACAATACGATAAGCGCCGCCATCACGAATTTCGAGAATTGCGGGATAGGTAAACAGCGAATCCTTATGTGCGTCCAGCGCCTGCGCATGAACCAGCGACGGTGCTACCAAGGCCGCAAAACCAACTAACCATCCGAATCGAGCGTTCATCACTTCCTTGATCGCTGTTGCCGCGCTACATGACAGCCATGGTCCACAAAAAGCAAACCCTCCCCGAAAAAACATGCGTCCATTGCAAGCGCCCAATGGTGTGGCGCAAAGCTTGGGCGAAAAATTGGGACGAGGTGAAATTCTGTTCCGCCCGCTGTCGGCGTGAAGCCAAAGCTAAGCCGCCGGAATAACACCCGCCAAAGCGTCCGGCGTATCAATGTCGGTGCGAACAGCATCATCGAGCTCAACATCAACCGTGCCAAAACCCTGCCGGACAAGCGCGCGCGCACCCTCATCGCCTTTCAGTGCAAGCAACGCGTCAAAAGCAATTGCCGGCACAATCACCGGATTGCCTGCCGTGCCACCGTGCACCGCCCGCACAATCTTGGTTGGATGCGACACGGCATTTTCCGTCAAAGAGCTGATATGGGCTGCGGTGACGCAAGGCATATCACCCAGCATGACCAGTAAATGGCTGGCGCCGATATGATCACGCGCCCAATGCACCGCACAGTGCAGCGATGTCGCCATGCCCGCCGCCCATTGCGCGTTGAACAGCACGACACCATCAAATTCGCTCAAAGTTGCGCGCACAGCTTCGGCCTCATGACCCAGCACAACGGCGTGCGCTTCAACGGGTGACGCTTTGAGAGCATCTACCGCATAAGACACCAGCGAACGGCCCTGCAGCGGTGCCAACAGCTTGTTGTTATCACCAAACCGCGTAGAGCCACCTGCCGCCAGCACAACTCCGACGACCTTCACCGCTTGGCGCGCGGCCGGGGCCGGTCCTCAATCTCTGCCAAAAGACCGCCGACACCCATCGCCGAGATTGCATCATCATCGATGGGCAATCGCGCCGACCACCGCTCAATCACCCAGTCAAACCCATTGCGCTTGGGACTGCGCGCACAGCCCGGCGCGCCAATGACCTTGGAGGAACCCATATCGCCGATGACCAGCAAATTACCCGGATCGACCGGCATGCCCACCCGTTGAACGGTGCCACCCGCCCGTTTGATGGCGGCTGGAATCACATCATCATTATCCGCCACAGCGGACGCGCCGAAAATAACCACGAGATCGAACTCCGCCGCATGATCGCGCAAGACTGAGGCCAGTGCCTCGGTTTCGTGCGCGGTTCTTTGCTCACCCTCCACAACGCAGCCGATGGCGGCCAAGCGTTGACTGGTTAGTTGAGCCGTTTTGTCCAGAACGCTTACCTTGACGGTGGGCAATTGCGTCTGCACCAGCAAACAACGCAGCCCCTGAGCAAAATCAGACACATAAAATGATTCCGGAGACAGCAATCTTTCTGCAGCTTCCACCAGCTTGGCAGGCACCGCAAAAGGGATGATTTTAATCGTTGCGATCATCTGGCCCGCATCCACCCGCGCGAAAGCGGGCAAGGTCGCTACCGTAATCGACGGGTCAATGCGGTTGAAAGCGTGGAGTGCCGCCTCATCCAGCATGAGCACGCCGGGCGCTTTAGCAAAGAGGTTCACACGGCCCGTATTGGCGCCATGGGCAACGATAGCGTCGCAACCCGCAACCAGCCCCTCTGCGAGACGCGCCGCCGCTGCATCCTCGCTTAAGTCACCGGGCTCCAGCAGAGCGACCCTTATTCGCTCGACACCGGCATCGCGCAGCGCGTCGACATGCCGTGCCGTCAGTTTCGTGCCCTTGGCCAATCGCCCACCTTGCGCGGTTGCGGTCGCATGGGCCAACACGGCGCCTGCACAGCGCGGATCGGTCAGCGGAAGGTCCACGAAGATCAACGCTTCACGCCTTTTTACCGCGCAGATGCGCAATGACAGACGCCATCACAGACACTGCGATTTCAGCCGGATTAGCCGCCCCGATATCAAGCCCGATTGGCGCTTCAAGCCGGGCCATTTGCGCCTCGGTAATGCCCGCTGCCGTAAACCGGTCGAGCCGTTTGGCGTGCGTTTTGCGGCTGCCCAAAGCGCCGACATAAAAGCAATCAGCCCGCAGCGCTTCCATGAGCGGCAGATCATCAATCTTCGGATCATGGGTTACCGCAGCCAAGGCGGTAAACGCATCCAGCGGGTGATCCACCAAGGCCTCTTCCGGCCAACGGCTGTCGAGCACACAGCCCTCAAACCGCTCAGCCGTGGCAAACGCCGTGCGCGGGTCGATGACAATCAAATCAAAACCGGCAGCCGCGGCCATGGGCACGAGAGCTTGCGTGATGTGAACCGCGCCAACAACAATCATCCGCACCGGTGGCGCATAAGCGTTGATGAAGAAATCGCCCTGTTCAAGCGTCACCAAGCCCGACTTTGATGACTGAATGGCCTTTTTGACCGCGTCGCCCAGCGCACCCGGCACGGCGCTGCTAGCCTTCACCAGCCGGTCGCGACCCGTCGCAATCTCCGTCACCACCGCACAGGCGCGCCGGGCGCGGCGTTCGGCATTGAGCTGCTTGAGAATGTGCGGGTCCATGCTCAGCCAACCCGCTCGACATAGATGCGGATGGTGCCGCCGCACGACAGGCCAACCTCCCAGGCGGTCTCGTCTGCAACGCCAAACTCCAGCATGCGCGGCTCGCCGGTTTCAATCACATCCATCGCTTCGGTGATCACAGCACCCTCGACACAGCCGCCCGACACCGAGCCTTCAAAATTGGCGTTGTCGTCAATCACCAAATGGCTGCCCACCGGGCGCGGCGCGGAGCCCCATGTTTGCACAACGGTCGCAACCGCAACCATGCGCCCGTCTTGCATCCATTGTTCGGCCACCATCAGCGGATCTCGCTCCATGCTCATGCTGCCACCTTTGATTGATCCCGCAGCCACGCGCGCGGTGTTTTCAGTACTGCTTGACTACGCCCATCCAATGCCGCGCAAAGGGCGTCCATCGAGGCGAGCGAATGGACCGGCCGGAACTCATCCACGTGAGCCAGCATGGTGCGCACGCCCCGAGCACGCGGCTCAAACGCATCATAGCGCATCAACGGGTTCAGCCACACCAGTTTGCGGCAGGATTTTTGCAACCGTTCCATCTCCGCGTTCAATTCAGCGACATCGTCACGCTCCAATCCGTCGGAGATGAGCAGCACCGTCGTTGCACTGGTAAGTACGCGGCGCGACCATTGTTTGTTGAAAACTCCCAGCGTCTGGCCGATTCGTGTGCCACCGGACCAGTCTTCCACCAGTGCCGCGCACTCATCCAGCGCTACATCAATATCGCGTCCGCGCATGTGCCGGGTAATATTGGTCAGCCGCGTGCCGAACACAAAAGCATGCACATCGCGCCGCCCTTCCGTGACCGCATGGACAAACTGCAAAAACAAGCGCGAGTATTGGCTCATCGAGCCGGAAATATCCGCCAGCACCACCAAAGGCGGTGGCCGCATTTTGGGTTGCTTGAACCGGGGCAGCATCATCTCACCACCGGGCCGGGCGGCACTTTTGATGGTTGCGCGCATATCGATGGACCGGCGCTTTGTGCTCTGTTGAAAACGCCGCATCGGCAATTGTTGCTGGTTCAGCCGCATCGCCTTGATGGCACGGCGCGCTTGGGCCAAATCGCTTGCATTCATGTGAGCGAAGTCTTTGCTGCGCAAAACCTCTTTGGTTGACACCGACATACGCGCGTCAACCTCAATTTCCGGCGGCAGTTCTTTGCTCTGGTTGCGGTGGCCTTCAAAAAGCGCGTCCGTCACCCGGTTTTCACCGGCCCGTTTTTTCTTGGGCCTGTTAGGCGCTACCTGCGGCGAAAACATCGCCAGCAGTTTTTCCACTAATTCACGCGACCGCCAAAACAGGCGGAAAGCTTCATCAAACACCACGGCGTCTTCGCGCCGCTGCACCAGCACCGCATGCAACGTCCAGTAAAAATCGTCCCGGTTGCCAAGCCCGGTTACCATGACAGCCTCAATCGCATCATTGACCGACGCTGGCCCGACGCGCATGCCCGCACCACGCAACACACGGCAAAAATAGACGATGTTGTCGGCCAGCTTACCGTGACCGTCAGCATGCATCGGTGCGGCTTCCACATTCATTGCAGCGCCAACTCGCTTTCCACCTGTTTGAGAATTTCCGCGCTTTCACCGGTTTGCATGCGCGCGATGTCATCTTGATATTTCAGCAGAACACCCAGCGTGTCCGAGACGGTTTGCGGATCAAGCGCCAAGGCATCAAGCTCGGTCAGCGCGTTGGCCCAATCAATTGTTTCAGCAACGCCCGGCGCTTTGAACAGATCGACGCTACGCAGCTTCTGCACAAAAGCCACCAACTGCGCCGACAAATGCGCGTTGGCGTTGGGCGCTTTGGCCGCCACAATGGCCAATTCCCGCTCGGCATCGGGATAATCCACCCAATGATAAAGGCACCGACGTTTCAACGCATCGTGGATTTCACGGGTCCGGTTGGTGGTGATGATGACAATCGGCTTGGCCGCCGCCTTGATGGTGCCCAGTTCCGGAATCGTCACCTGATAATCTGACAACACTTCCAGCAGATAGGCCTCAAACGCTTCATCAGCGCGGTCCAATTCGTCGATCAGAAACACCGGCGGGCGTTGCGGATCGCCCGATAGCGCATCCAGAACCGGACGGCGGATCAGGTAGCGGTCACTGTAGATCGATTGCTCGATCGCCGCTTTGTCCCCGCCACCGGCCGCTTCAGCCATGCGGATAGCAATCATCTGCTGGGCATAATTCCACTCATATACGGCGGCATTGATGTCCAGCCCTTCATAGCATTGAAGCCGGATCAGAGGACGGCCAAGCGTCTGCGAGAGGACTTTGGCAATTTCGGTTTTCCCGACGCCCGCTTCCCCTTCCAAAAACAGGGGGCGACCCATTGTCAAACTTAAATAGAGCACCGTCGCCAAAGCGCGGTTCGCCACATAGCCCCCACCGGTAAGGAGCGCCAATGTCTCATCAACATTGCCGGGCATGGGTTGCGCCTGCTGTGTGTTAGATGTCGCCATTGTGCCTCCTCCGCGCGTCATTATGATAGTTAGGGCAGCGGCGAGCAATTGAAAATCCCACTTGTCTTACGCGGCCTATCGGTCCACATCCAAAGGCATGAATATGGTCAGACGTCTTCTTTGTCATTTTGTCTTGGCAATCGCTGTGAGCGGTGCGTTGACCGCAGCGCATGCGCAAGAAGCCGCGGATAAAATCGGCGTAGCCCTGCCGCAAACCGGCCCTTATGCGCTTTTTGGCACCCAGTTTTTGCAGGGCCTACAAGCCTCGCCGGTTGCGGTTGACTATGAGTTCGAGAGTGTTGACACGGCTTGTTCACGCGCCGGTGGCGAGGCGGTTGCGCCGCAAATCAACGCGTCAATCATTGTCGGCTTCCCCTGCGTCGATGCACTGGATGCCGCCCAGCAAACAGCCGCGCTGGCAGGCAAGACAATCGTCGTGCCGTTTGCCGGACCGGTGTCGCAAGCACCTGCAACCGATACAACGCATTACGCGCGGACGATTTCCTTCGGCCCCGCACCATCCGATGAAACCGACACGCTGGCAGACTATGTGACAAGTAATTGGCGCGACAAAAGCATCGCGGTGATTGACGATGGAACACTTTACGGGCGCCAGATTGCAGAAAACGTGCTGGCCGCAATGGCGGAGCAAAACCTGACGCCGGTCTACACAACCACCTTCCGCCCACAGCTGGACAACCAGGTCGGTCTCGTACGCCTGTTGCAACGCGCTGGCGCGACCCATGTGGTTGTTGGTGGCGACCGCTTCGACGCCGCAGCCATCGCAAACGGCACGGCCATTGTCGGCCACAGGCTGACGCTTGCCGGTGGCACTGCTTT
>JBAUIL010000214.1:0-5706 GCA_049682915.1 Ahrensia sp.
CCATCAAAGCCGCAGGCGCAGAATTCGGCATCAAAGACTTCGGCATGCGCGCCCTGCTGTCGATGCGACTGGAAAAAAACTTCCCCACTTGGGGCCATGAGTTGCGCCCCTCCTACGGCCCGTTTGAGGGCGGCATGGACCGCTTTGTCAAACTGTCGAAGAACGATTTCATCGGCCGCGAACACGCCGCTAAAGAACACGCCGAAGGCCCGCGCCGCAAACGCGTCTCCTTCATCATTGAGGCCGAAACAGCCGACGTGATGCGCGACGAACCGGTCTGGGCGAAAACAGATATCGACCACGGCATCATCGAACACCCCCACGAAGGCGGCCCGCACCGCTTCAACGCCAAAAACGAAGACTACCCTCACCCCGGCATGGCATCCATGGTCGATGGCGAGTGGCGCGTTGTCGGCTACGTCACCTCCGGCGGCTATGCCCACGGGGTGCAAATGAGCATGGCCCAAGGCTATTTGCCCGCCGCGATGGCTAACATCGCTGACGAAGATATGTTCGAAATCGAAGTGCTGGGTGTCAGGCGCAAAGCCAAGATCGCAATCGACCCGCCGTTCGACCCGCAAGGCAAACGCATGCGCGGGGTGGTGTAGGGGCGACCCACTCCGCCCCGCCGTCATACCGGGGCTTGTCCCCGGTATCCAGACACAACATCATCGGTGGACCGATAACTGCCAACGCACCTACCTACACAAACAGCTGCACCAAGCTTGAAAGCAAATTGCCGGTCTAGACTCTGGATTCCGGCAACAAGTGCCGGAATGACGGTGTAGATATAGGCGGCCATAGCTTCGATAAAGCGCCTCACCTCACCCCGCCGTCATACCGGGGCTTGTCCCCGGTATCCAGACGCGACGTCATCGGTGGACAGATAGCAGCCAACGCACCTACACAACCAGCCGCACCAAGTTTGAAAGCAAATTTCCGGTTGAGACTCTGGATTCCGGCAACAAGTGCCGGAATGACGGTGGTGGTTTTCCCGAAAGCGGGAGAGGCAAAAACCCTAACTGAGCGTCCAGTTGCTCACTTGCGCCTCAACCCGTTGGCCGCTGTTTTCGCTGTTGGATGAGACCGCCAGCGCGACAATATTGCTCAACTCAACACCGAACACGCGCGGGAAGTCGGCTGCCAGATCAACGGTTTCAGTAAACTCGCCCGTCTCCGGCCTGCGCTGAACAATGTTGCGCAAACGGTCCGGCGCGTGCGGGCTTGGAATAACCGTGCCCTGCGGATTATTGCCGCCCCATGTGTACATCAGCACATGCACATTGCGGTTACGAAGCAGGCTGGAAATCCGTGTGCCCGGACGCACCCGCTCGGCGACCTCGTCGGTAGCATTGACAAAGAACACACCAAGATTTCGGTCATCGCTGCCGATTGTAGACAGGTCGGAAGGCGGCACGGAGCTGTTCACCCGCCATGTCCATGTCGCACTGCTGCTGCCAAAAAGGTCGGACGGCAAAATGCGGTAGAGAATGGAAGACGTCCCTTCTGCAACAACGCCGACACTATTGCCGCTAGGGTTGAAGGTGTTGGGCTCCAGACGCCGGAATTTCAGATGCTCCCATCCTTGGCTGAAGGAGACGGTCGCAGCACTCGCTGGTCGCGGCAGCGCTGTGGTTGCCAGCGCGCCAACGCCAAGTGACAGGGCAGTTCTTCGGGTAAGCTGAAATGACATGGAAACTCCGCATGGTTTGCAAACTGGTCTGATGACAAGAAATACATTGTTTTATGGCAATAGCTTCACACACCTTTTCACTATTCGGTGAAGACGCGCTGGACGATTAGCCAACCCTTGAGCCGGAATGACGGCGTCAATGTGGGCAGCCATCGCTTCCACTGAGAAACCCACCCTTCCGTCATACCGGGGCTTGTTCCCGGTATCCAGACGCGACGTCATCGGTGGTCAGAGGACAACGCGCCGACTGGTAAGGCTCTTACACAACCATCGGCACCTATCGTAAAAATCTATCCCGGCTCAGACCCTGGATTCCGGCAACAAGTGCGGGAATGACGGCGGTATGTAAGAAGCGATATACATCGACATTTATCCAAGAAATCACCGTGCGTCCTTGGCACCTTAAACCGATTTCCTATATCACGGTCAGATAGTGAACAACAACGGACCCCGCCCTTATGACCCTGCTGATCATCTTTGTCGTGCTTGCCATCGGGGTTTCGTTTTTATGTTCCATTCTTGAAGCGGTTTTGCTGTCGGTTACACCCTCATTTGTAGAAGCAGCCGAAGAGGATCAGCCCAAACTTGCCGCAAAATTGCGTGAACTGCGCACTGACATTGAGCGCCCGCTGTCAGCTATTTTGTCGCTCAACACGATCGCGCACACCGTGGGTGCTACCGGCGCCGGCGCGCAAGCGGCAGTGGTGTTTGACGATACCGGCCTCGGCATCTTTTCAGCCGTGCTTACATTGGGCATTTTGATCCTATCGGAAATCATCCCCAAAACGCTCGGTGCCACCTATTGGCGAACCTTGGCGGGTTTCACTGTGCGGGTGCTGCCATGGCTTATCCTCATTCAGCTTCCCTTGGTTTGGATGAGCCAAGCCATCACGCGCCTGCTGAAAAGTGGCAAAAGCCATGCCGAGGTCTCGCGTGAAGAGATCACCGCCATGACTACCGCAGGCCAGCGCCTGGGCATCATCGAAGAAGACGAGACCCGCATCGTGGAAAACCTATTCCGCCTGCCGGAAATCGAAGCGCATGAGGTGATGACGCCACGCACCGTGATCGACCACATTCCCGCCGAAGCCGTTGTGAAGCACGCCGTAGCCGAGATGGACAACTTCCCCTTCTCACGCCTCCTCGTGACCGGTGAGAATATTGACGATGTGAAGGGCTTTGTGCTGACGCGTGAGTTGTTGCTGGCCGCGCTGCGCGACGGTGCGGACAAAACCATTGCTGACTACACCCGCTTCATTCCCCGCATCGCCGAGGACAAAGACCTCGATGCGCTGCTCGACCTGCTGATGGAGGGCGACGCGCATGTCGCGCTGGTTGAAGACAAATACGGCGGCACAGCCGGTTTGGTCACCATGGAAGACGTCATCGAGACGCTGCTCGGCACCGAAATCATGGACGAGCACGACGAGGACGAAGACCTGCAAAAAGTCGCCAAGCTGCGCGCGCTCAAGCGCCGCAAAGCCCATGCCGAAGTGATAAAAAACTAAAGAGCTACAGCAACCCGTCAGGCATCTTCTGTTCCGCCGCCGTGTTGGCGCGGCGGAAATACAGCGTCACAAACGTCGATATGATGACGATGAACAGCGAGTAGAGCACCGGCACCGCGTTAATCTCCTGTTGCTCAACACCCGAAAACGTGAACGCGATTATGGCAATCGCCAGCGGGCCGTTCTGAATGCCAGTTTCTAGACCAACCGTGCGCGCATTGCGTGGGTGCAGCTTGAGCGCCTTGGCGAACATGTAACCGACCGTAATGCCGATCACGCCAATACCGATGGAGGCGGCATAGGTGCCCCAGCTCGTGTCCATCAGGAATTGCCAATTGCGCGGTATCCACGACACGATCAAAAACACGATGAAGAACACAGCCAGCAGCGAGCCCATAAATTCGGTCACCGCGCCAACATTGGCGTTCAGCTTGCGCATGGTCATGCCAATCGCAACAGGCACCAGCAACAGCACCAGTGTGACGATGATGTTGCGGCTCGGAATATCGATATCCAGCGCGCCGGCATAAATCACCAAGACCAGCGGAATAAGCAACACACCAAACACGGTCGACGTCACCGTCATCAGCACCGACAGCGCCAGATTGCCCTTGGAGAAATAGGTGAAGATGTTCGATGTTGTGCCACCGGGCATGCACGACATGATCAGAATACCAATCTTGATCGGATCAGAGACTGGCAGCACCAAAGCCAGCAAAAAACCGATCAACGGCATAAAGCCATATTGCGACACCACGCCGATGATCAGGCCGTAGGGCCGTTTGAGCGCGAGGATAAAGTCTCGCGGCGTGAGTGACGCGCCCATGCCCAGCATGATCACGAAAATCATCAGCGCGAGAATGGCTTGTTCTAAAGGTCCGACCATGGTGCTTACCTATCAATCTTATGTCTGCGCTTGGCTTTAAGCCGCCCGGCTCTTGCTCATCTGTTCGGCGCGGAGATCTTTGCGCAAAATCTTGCCAACATTGGATTTCGGCAGATCATCACGCACTTCCACCGTCTTGGGCACCTTGTAGGCGGTCAAATGCTTTTTGCAGTAAGCGCGGATGGCGTCCTGCGTCAGTGATTGATCGCTCAAAACCACAAAAGCTTTGACCGCCTCACCTGACTCCGCATCGGGCATGCCGATCACCGCCGCCTCGGAAATACCGGGATGGCGGGTCAAACAGTCCTCGATCTCATTGGGGTAGACGTTGAAGCCGGAGACCAGCACCATGTCTTTCTTGCGGTCGACGATAGAAAAGTAGCCGTCCTTGGACATCACGCCAATATCACCGGTCAGCAACCAACCGTCAGACATCGTCTTGGCGGTCTCTTCGGGTTTACGCCAGTAGCCTTTCATGATTTGCGGGCCGCGCGCGGCAATCTCGCCGGGTTCGCCTTGTGGTACCTCTTTGCCGTTTTCATCCACACAGCGCACATCAGTTGATGGCACAGGAATGCCGATCGAGTTACCACGGGTCTTACCCAGCGGATTAAACGTGATGACCGGCGAGGATTCCGTCAGCCCGTAGCCTTCCAGCACCGGCTTGCCGGTCACCTGCTGCCAACGCTCAGCGACCGCGCTTTGCAGCGCCATGCCGCCGGCCGAAGCAAATTTCAAATGCTTGGGCGGCGTGTCGAGAAACCAGATTTCATTGCTCAGCCCATTGAACAAGGTGTTGACGCCACTCATCCACGTGATCGGATAGTTCTCAAAAGCGCGCTTCAAATTGCTCAGCGGGCGCGGGTTGGGAACGAGAATATTGCGCGCACCCAAATAGTAAAAGCCGAGGAAATTCACGGTGAAAGCGAAAATATGATAGAGCGGCAATGCGGTCAGCGCGACCTCCTTGCCTTTTTCAACACCTTCGATCATCTCCATGGTTTGCTGCATGTTCATCAGCAGGTTTTCATGCGTCAGCATCGCGCCTTTTGAAACACCCGTGGTGCCACCGGTATATTGCAGGCACGCGATATCACCCGGCTCCAGCTCGGCCCGGTATTGCTCAACGGCGACGTTTTTGTCTTTGCGCACTTTGCGGCCAGCGGCCACCGCCTCAGGAAAACGGATATGCGGCAGTTGAATGGGTTTAAGCGTCTTGTCCCAATGGCGCTGTACCAGCCGCACAATGCCGCGCGGCATGGAGGGGAAATATTCCGCCACCTGCGTGACAATAATATTGGGAATTGTATGCCCCCTGATGGCGTCAGTAAGCTTGTCTGCGAAAATATCGACGATGATCAGCGCTTTGGGTTCCGCATCGGCAAATTGCTTGGCCATCTCTTCAGCCGTGTAAAGCGGATTGACATTGACCAGCACGCAGCCTGCTTTCATCACGCCAAACGCGGCAACCGGGTAGGAAAGCCCGTTGGGCACCTGCACCGCGACACGGTCACCTTTCACCAATCCCGCAGTCTCACGCAGATAGACCGCCAACGCATCCGACATCTCGTCGACCTGCGCGAAGGTCAACGTGCCATTCATGCCATTGGGCAAGCAGG
>JBAUIL010000215.1:0-1739 GCA_049682915.1 Ahrensia sp.
TGACCAGGAAACACGGCTGTTCGATCCGGTAAAAGGCGAAACGCGGTCCATGCGATCAAAAGAAGAAGCGCATGACTATCGCTATTTCCCCGATCCCGATTTGCTGCCGTTGGAATTTGACGATGCGTTCATCGAAGCTTTGGCTGCTGATCTGCCTGAATTGCCCGATGAGAAGCGCGCGCGTTTCATTGCGTCCGGTCTGACAGCTTATGACGCGTCCGTTCTGATTTCGGAAAAGGCAATTGCTGACTATTATGAGCAGGTTGCAAAGGGCCGTGACGCTAAGTTGGCGGCCAACTGGGTGATCAACGACTTATTAGGTGCGTTGAACAAATCCAGCAAAGGTATTGAAGATACACCGGTTTCACCGGCTCAACTAGGCGCGATTATCGACCTGATCAAAGAAGGCACAATCTCCGGCAAGATCGCCAAGGACCTGTTCGAGATCGTCTACAATGAGGGCGGCGACCCGGCAGCCATCGTTGAAGAACGCGGCATGAAACAGGTCACCGATACCGGGGCCATTGAAGCTGCGGTTGATGAAATCATTGCGGCCAATCCGGACAAGGCAGAGCAAGTGAAAGAAAAACCCAACCTTGCAGGCTGGTTTGTTGGCCAGGTGATGAAAGCCACCGGCGGCAAGGCAAACCCGCAAGCAGTGCAGGCACTTGTCAAAGCCAAGCTTGGTGTGGAAGACTAAACCGCGTTAATTGCATAAAGAAAGTTTGCACCACCATGTGGGTACGCACCGCTTCGGCTGACGACCTCGAAACAATCAGCACCATGCTGACAGAGACATGGCACGACACCTACGATGCCATTTATGGAAAAGAAAAAGTCGCCGAATTGACCGGCGCCTGGCACTCGGTGGCAGCGCTAAAGCAGCGCTTGACCAAACCACGATCGGAATTCATCGTCGCCGACGATGGCGCCGAGATCGGCGGCATGGCTTACGTCACGCAGATCGATTCTGAAGCGTCCATGCTGCATCAGCTTTATGTGCGACCAAGCCAGCAGGGCAACGGTTTGGGCGAGAAGCTGCTGATTGAAGCGGAAAGCTGTTTTCCGGACGTGCGCAAAATCCGCCTTGAAGTCGAAGAGGCAAACCCGCGCGCGGTCAAATTTTATGAGCGTAATGGCTTCAAAAAAGTTGGCACTAACCCCGATTGCGGCGTCAAAGGCTCTGGCATCCCGGCTATCATCATGGAAAAAGTCATTTGGTGACCGGCAAGGCCGATGCGGTGTTGCCGCCGCCCTTGACCAAGCAGCAGGTTGAAGACCTCAAGCGCGGCGAGCGCAAAGCCGATATTACCACCAGCGAAATCATCGCCATGGCATGGGATGATGAAACGTCTTTTGACGCCATTGAGCGCCTGACCGGCATGGCGGAAAGCGATGTCATCGCATTAATGCGGGCGGAAATGAAACCATCCAGCTTCAAGCTGTGGCGCAAGCGCGTCACCGGCCGTACCGCCAAGCATGATGCTTTATAGTGGCAATACGCAATCGCAAGAGGGTGAAACATGTTCCGTTTTCTGAAGATCGCTATACCGGTATTTATCCTCGGCTTCGTCAGCGGCGGCGCGGCGTGGTATTTGTTTTCTCCATTATTCATCGATCAGGTTGTGTCCGAAGAGTTGCCGCAGTCGCTGCAGACAACCACCTTGGCCACCGGAACTTTTGTGGATGCGGACCGCGCCCACAAAGGCACCGGGACCGCAAGCGTGTTGCAAACACCC
>JBAUIL010000216.1:0-2388 GCA_049682915.1 Ahrensia sp.
GCATTGGCCGACAGATTGCCACCGATCTGGCACGACCCCTGAGAGGCCAGCGACAGGGGAAACAGCCGGTCAACAGTGTCTGCCGCGTCCTGGATTGTCTGCAACACGCAGCCCGCATCGACGGTGATTGTATTGGCAGTCGCATCGACCTCACGAATGGTGTTCAGCCGCGCCAATGAGACGATGATCTGCTCGCCGCTGTGGTCCGGAATTTGCCCGCCCACAAGACCCGTATTGCCGCCCTGTGGCACAATCGCCGTCGCTGTCTCGGTTGCCAGTTTCAGGATGCTTGAGACCTCTTGCGTGGTGGCAGGTTTCAAAACAACCGGTGTTGTACCAGTCCAGCGTTTGCGCCACTCGTGGACATGCGGGCTGATATCTGACGGCTCAATCAGCGCGTTTGGTGCACCGACCATATCGATAAAGCGTTGCAGCAGGGTGGGATTGATGCTCATTGCGCTTTGTTCTCCACAAGGGTGGGGCGTGGCGCTGCGGCGCGGCGCAACCGGTCATTGATGGCAACGCCGAGCCCCTGCGAGGGCACGGGTTCCACCGCGATGGTTGCCGCACCCGACCTGTCGAGCTGGCTCAACATCGTATAAAGATTAGCCGCGGCCTGCTGCATGTCGCCCGATTCAGACAGATTGGCTATGGCCGCGGCATGCGCGGCATTGTTCACGCGTGTCGGGCCAAAAGCCAGCAAAGCCTCACCTTCGCGCACCTGCGCCACATTCAGCCGCACGCCTGCATTGGGCGCATAATGTGATTGTAACTGCCCTGGCGCCTGCACGCCGCCTTCAGTTTTTGCGTGACTCAGCGCCTTGCCCAAATGCTGTTCGATGGCGTCCGCAGGCACACCGCCGGGCCGCAGCAGCCAGGCGCTTTCGCCATCGGTCTTGACGATCGTGCTTTCAAGGCCGACCGGGCAAGGGCCGCCATCGAGGACCATGGGCAGCGCGCCGCCGAGGCTTTCAACCACCGCTTGCGCAGTTGTCGGGCTAATACCACCGGAGCGGTTCGCACTGGGCGCAGCAAGCGGTTTTCCAAAGGCTTCAATCAGGTCGCGCGCACGCCCATCGGGCATACGCACGCCAACGGTGTCGAGCCCCGCAGTCACCAGCGGATGGATAGAATGGTTCTTTCTCAGAGGCAGAATGAGCGTCAACGGGCCGGGCCAAAACCGGTCTGCCAGCGCCCGCGCCAACGGGTCGAACACCGCAAATTCTTCGGCCATTGCCATTGATGACACATGGCAGATCAACGGATTGAAGGCAGGGCGCTGTTTGATGTCGAAAATGCGTGCCACGGCCACGCCGTTGGTGGCGTCCGCCGCCAGCCCGTAGACGGTTTCGGTGGGAACAGCCACCGGAACACCCTGCGCCCAAAGGTCAAGCGCCCGGGCGCGCGCATCGGCATCGGCAATGGGGGCAATGGTGCAAGGTGGTATCGTATCCATAGTGGTCATGACGTAGCGCCGAACGGCGTGCACGGCAATCATCTTGTCGTTTTGGTAACGCTGATTTCAAATGCTTCAAATTTGAAGTAATTCCAAAACGGGACGTTCAATCCTTTTTGTTAGTCTGCATTCACGAGCCATTCAGTAAGTGGCCAAAAGACAATGGGGATTGGATTATGAAAACGTTTTTGAAAACAGCAGGCGCGCTGTGCGCTTTGACGGTGATGGGCACAACAGCGGCCAAGGCTGACTATGTGATCATGCAAGACACCAGCTTTCCATCAGTGGTGTATTTCGAGTTTGACGAGCCGGTTGCGCAAGAGCCTGCGATTATCACCGTGCCTCAGCAAACCCAGAGCCCTGTGGGTGGTGTGTTCCCGCCAGCACCAGCACCAGCACCCGCCGACGAACCGATGGCTGCTGCCGATCCAATCGTTATGACGCCATCGTCAAACGGCCAAATCGAAACATCAGGCCCGATCAGCTTCAATGAACGTCTGGTTGAAAATGCCGACAAATCACCGGACCAGATCGCACAAGAGCGCGCTCAACAGTTCGACCAGTTGAGTGGTTCGCAATTGGAGCAAGCCGCAGAAGACGCCATCGTTGAAGATGCGATCTTCTCGGATGTCGGCCTGCGCTAAGAACCGATAAATACAAAGCATCAAAGCGCCGGGCGACAGCCCGGCGTTTTTCATTTAGCCGCTGATCTTGGCAAAATCCGCCAGCTTGCGGGTGGTCGCCCGCAGCGATGACAACAGCGCGAGGCGGTTCTTGCGCACGGCTTCATCATCGGCATTGACCATCACATCGTCAAAAAACCGGTCAATCGGCGCACGCAATTGTGCCAACGCACCAAACGCGCCTTCATAATCTTCGCGGCTTGCCGCATCATCGGCATCGGCAGTGGCTGTTTGCAGCGTGGCGTGCAG
>JBAUIL010000217.1:0-12971 GCA_049682915.1 Ahrensia sp.
ATCAGCAAACGCGTTTGAGCGCAGCGAAAGGCAGCGATTGCTGGTTCAACCAGAACCGGAAATACCGTAGGTCGCCAGCCTAGGTGTCTATGGTTTTCAGATCCGCTTTGATCGCGCTGCTGACAAATTCCATGAACAGCCGCGCTTTGGGGTCCTGAAAGCGCTTTTCCGGAAAAAGGCACGCCAAATCGACGGGCAGCGGCGGCGTGTCGGGCAAAATGCGAATCAAGGCCCCCGATGCGAGGTGGTCTGCGACTTCGATGTTGGTTTTGAGCACGATGCCATGGCCTTCCAGTGCCCAGCCGGTCAGCACGTCGCTGTCATCGGCTTCCATCGCGCCGCTCACCGCATAGGCTTTCACCGTGTCGCCCTCGCGCAAGTGCCATCGGAACTCCTGCGCGCCGGGAAATCGCAGCAGCAGGCAATTGTGCTGGCCGCCGGTCAATTCACTTGGCAGTGCCGGTGTGCCGAACCGCTCCAAATAGGATGGCGCGGCAAACAGACCGCGCGCGCAATTGGCCAGAACCCGCACCCGCAAATTTGAATCTTCCAGCCGCGCCATCATGAAGGCAAGGTCGATGCCTTCCTCCACGACATTAAGGTTGCGGTCGGTTTGCCGGAGCCGCACCTGCACTTCCGGATATTGGCGTTGAAACGCCGGAATGAGTTTGGCGAGGTATTGTGTGACCAGCCAGCGATTAGCCGCAACCAGTAAAGAGCCCCGCGGCTCTCCGGTGATGTCGGTGACGCTGGATTCGGCGTCCGCGATGGTCTCCAACACTTTGACAGCGCCGGCATAAAAGCGGTGGCCGTGCTCGGTGGCGTTGAGCTTTCGGGTGGTGCGGTTGAACAGCCGCGCGCCCAGATGGCTTTCAAGGTCAGCCAGCCGCGATGAGGCAACAGCAGACGACAGCCGCAAATCGCGGCCCGCCGCCGAAATGCTGCCCAACTCATAGACCCGCACAAAAACGCGTAGATTGAGAACGTAGCTCATGGGCCTGAATACTATTTGATTGGAAAAATTGAAAGTGCGCAGTCAATTTGGCGCTTTTC
The DNA here is from genome assembly GCA_049682915.1 of Ahrensia sp. Taxonomy (GTDB): domain Bacteria; phylum Pseudomonadota; class Alphaproteobacteria; order Rhizobiales; family Rhizobiaceae; genus JBCDLI01. The sequence goes on from JBAUIL010000217.1 coordinate 1,054, forward strand.
ACAGATGATAAAGCGACTAGCGTGGCGGGGATTGAACTTAGCTGTGAAAGGCCCGCCATGTATGATCTGGCAGTAGCAACCGCTTGGATTGAATTTGCCGTGCGCTGGCTGCACGTGATTACGGCCATTGCGTGGATTGGTTCATCTTTCTACTTCATCGCGCTCGATTTGGGGTTGAACCGGAACATTGAGGGCGCCGCCGATGGTGAAGAGTGGCAGGTGCATGGTGGCGGTTTTTATCACATCCAGAAATATCTGGTCGCGCCCGAGGCGATGCCGGAGCACTTGATCTGGTTCAAATGGGAAAGCTATGCAACCTGGCTGTCGGGCTTTGCGTTGTTGTGCCTTGTCTACTATCTTGGTGCTGATCTTTATCTGGTTGACCCGAATGTGGCTGACCTGTCGGTTTCGGTTGCGGTTTTGATATCGCTCGCCTCCATCGGTCTCGGCTGGGTCATTTATGATCTGTTGTGCAAGTCGCCTCTGGGTAACAGTCCGACGCTGCTGATGGTGCTGCTGTTTGGCGTATTGGTGGTGATGGCATGGGGCTACACCAATATATTCTCTGGCCGTGCCGCGCTGCTGCATCTGGGTGCGTTTACCGCGACCATCATGACGGCGAACGTGTTTTTCATCATCATGCCAAACCAGCGTATCGTTGTGGCGGACCTGAAAGCCGGGCGGGTGCCGGACGCAAAATATGGCAAGATCGCCAAGCTGCGCTCCACCCACAACAACTATCTGACGCTGCCGGTGGTTTTCCTGATGTTGTCAAACCACTACCCGCTGGCGTTCGCCAGCGAGTATAACTGGATCATCGCTAGCCTGGTGTTCCTGATGGGTGTGACGATCCGCCATTGGTTCAACACGCGCCACGCCAAAAAGGGCAGCCCGACTTGGACGTGGGCGGTGACCACGGTGCTGTTTATCATCATCATGTGGTTGTCGACGGCACCGCTGTTCAGCGATACGCCACGCGATGAGGCGGGCTATGTCGTGCCGGCCGTCACCGAGTATCAGCAGGCGGTGATGGCGAGCGAAGGCTTTGACGAGGTCGCTCTGATTGTGCAGGGCCGTTGCTCCATGTGCCATGCGGCAGAGCCCGTATGGGAAGGTCTGCTTTGGGCACCAAAGGGCGTGATGCTGGAAACCGAAAGCCAGATCGCCCAACATGCGCGTGCCATCTATCTGCAATCGGCGGTGACCCACGCCATGCCGCCGGCTAATCTTTCCTATATGGAACAAGAAGAGCGTGCCCGCATCGCGCAGTGGTTCCGCAGCATTCAATAATGAAGGGCTTGGTTGACGATGCATACGCATCGCAGTGGCCAAGAATCCGATAGTGCGCTAGGGTGATTTGCAGAGGATGCACTTTGCCCAAGAAGAAAAAGCAAAAAATTGCCAGTCAGGTTGCCGCTTTGCCGATCAGAACCGGTATTGATGGCAAGCCTCAGATTATTCTTGTGACATCGCGCGAAACAGGCCGTTGGGTCATTCCCAAAGGTTGGCCGATGCGCAACCGCAAGGACCACGCCGCCGCTGCCATTGAGGCCTATGAAGAAGCCGGTGTCGTTGGCAAGCCAGACAAGAAGCCGTTGGGCACATTTGACTATACAAAAGTCATGCCAAAGGGCCGTGACGATGTGCCGTGCCGCGTTTCGGTTTATTTGCTGAACGTTGATAAGTTGCTGCCGAAATGGCCTGAATCCAAAGAACGGTTGCGTGATTTTTGTAGCCCCGTAGAGGCTGCGGAACGGGTGGACGAGCCGGAATTAAAGGCGATCATTCTGGAAATTGACGATGCCTACAAACTGACCGGTTAGCCAGACACGTCACCTTGCATAAACCAAGCAATTGATGAAAATGTCAGACGGGTTTGCACTGCACAACGCTAGACGCTATGCAGTGGTCATAAAACTTTACCAATTTGGGGAATCCATCTGTGGCTATTCGCAAAATTCTTGTCGCAAATCGTTCTGAAATTGCCATTCGCGTTTTCCGCGCGGCCAATGAGCTGGGGCTGAAAACCGTTGCCATCTGGGCGGAAGAAGACAAGCTGGCGCTGCACCGGTTCAAAGCTGATGAAAGCTATCAGGTTGGTCGCGGTCCTCATTTGGATAAAGATCTCGGCCCCATTGAAAGCTATTTGTCTATTGATGAGATCATCCGTGTTGCCAAGCAATCCGGTGCCGATGCGATCCATCCTGGCTATGGCTTGCTGTCGGAAAGTCCTGAATTTGTGGATGCATGCGCGGAAGCCGGGCTGACATTTATTGGCCCGAAAGCTGAGACCATGCGGTCGCTTGGCAACAAGGTTGCGGCGCGCAATCTGGCAATATCGGCCGATGTGCCGGTAATACCCGCCACCGAGCCGCTGCCCGATGATATTGAAGCAGTTAAAAAGCTGGCGGCTGAAATCGGCTATCCGGTCATGCTGAAAGCCTCTTGGGGTGGCGGTGGCCGCGGCATGCGCGCCATCCGCTCGGAAGACGATATTGAGCGCGAAGTCATCGAAGCCAAGCGCGAAGCCAAAGCGGCCTTTGGGAAGGATGAAGTCTACCTCGAAAAGCTGATTGAGCGTGCGCGCCATGTGGAAGTGCAAATTCTCGGTGATACCCATGGTAATGCGGTGCATCTTTTTGAGCGTGACTGTTCTATTCAGCGCCGTAACCAAAAGGTCGTTGAGCGCGCACCGGCACCCTATCTCAACCATGAACAACGCATGGAGCTTGCCGGATACGCGCTGAAGATCGCCAATAAAACCGCCTATATCGGTGCGGGCACGGTCGAATTCCTGATGGACTACGACACCGGCGAATTCTATTTCATTGAGGTCAATCCGCGCATTCAGGTCGAGCATACCGTCACCGAAGAGGTCACCGGCATCGACATCGTCAAGGCGCAGATCCACATCCTGGACGGCCATGCGATCGGCACACCGGCAAGTGGCGTGCCCAAGCAGGAAGATATCAGGCTCAACGGCCATGCGCTCCAGTGCCGGATCACCACCGAGGACCCTGAGCAGAACTTCATTCCCGACTATGGCCGCATCACCGCCTATCGCGGGGCGACAGGTTTCGGCATCCGGCTGGATGGCGGCACGGCCTATTCGGGCGCGGTCATTACCCGCTTTTATGATCCGCTTCTGGAAAAGATCACCGCATGGGCACCGACCTCTGACGAGGTGATTGACCGGATGGACCGGGCGCTGCGCGAGTTCCGCATCCGCGGCGTGGCGACAAACCTGACCTTTGTGGAAGCCATTGTCAGCCATCCGAAATTCCGTGCCAATGAGTACACCACCAAATTCATCGACACGACGCCGGAGCTGTTCACCACGGTGAAGCGTCAGGACCGGGCAACCAAGCTGTTGACCTATCTGGCCGATGTGACCGTCAACGGGCATCCTGAAACAAAAGGCCGCCCGCGCCCCAATGCGGAGTTTGCCAACCCGCGTGTGCCGGCGATTGGCGGGTCTGTGCCCGATGGCACAAAGCAATTGCTCGACCGGCTTGGTCCAGTGGATTTTGCCAAATGGGTGCGCGAGCAAAACCGCGTGATGCTGACCGACACCACCATGCGTGACGGCCACCAGAGCCTTTTGGCCACCCGTATGCGCACCGCTGACATCAAGGCAATTGCGGGCACTTATGCCCGCGCCATGCCGGAATTGTTTTCGCTGGAGTGCTGGGGCGGTGCAACATTTGACGTGTCGATGCGGTTTTTGACCGAAGACCCGTGGGAGCGACTGGCCGAGGTGCGCGAAGGTGCGCCCAACCTGCTGCTGCAAATGCTGCTGCGTGGCGCGAACGGCGTTGGCTACACCAACTATCCCGACAATGTGGTGAAGTTTTTCGTCAAACAGGCAGCCGCTGGCGGCGTCGATGTTTTCCGCGTGTTCGACTGTCTGAACTGGGTCGACAATATGCGCGTCGCCATGGATGCGGTGGCGTCTGAAAACAAGATTTGTGAAGCCACGCTTTGCTATACCGGCGATATTATGAGTTCGGCACGCCCGAAATATGACCTCAAATATTATGTCAATCTGGCGCGTGAGCTGGAGAATGCCGGTGCGCATATGCTGGCCGTCAAAGACATGGCCGGTCTGCTTAAGCCTGCGGCGGCGCGCCAATTGTTCAAGGCACTGCGCGAAGAAACCGACCTGCCGATCCACTTCCACACCCATGACACGTCCGGCATTTCGGCGGCAACGGTTCTTGCGGCGGTGGAAAGCGGTGTTGATGTGGTGGATGCGGCGATGGATGCGCTTTCCGGAAACACCTCCCAGCCCTGCCTTGGTTCCATTGTCGAAGCGCTAAAGAACACCGACCGCGATCCGGGGCTGGACACGGCATGGATCCAGAAAATCTCGTTTTACTGGGAGGCTGTCCGCAACCAATACGCGGCGTTTGAAACGGTCAGCCAAAGCCCGGCCTCAGAGGTTTTCCTGCATGAAATGCCCGGTGGTCAGTTCACTAACCTGAAGGAGCAGGCCCGCTCGCTTGGTCTTGAAACCCGCTGGCACGAAGTGGCGCGTGCCTATCACGACGTCAATATGATGTTTGGCGATATCGTTAAAGTGACACCATCCTCTAAAGTTGTCGGTGACATGGCGCTGATGATCGTCAGCCAGGATCTGACGATTGATGATGTGGAAAATCCCAACAAGGACATCTCGTTCCCCGACAGCGTCGTCTCGATGATGCGCGGTGATCTGGGGCAGCCGCCCAGTGGTTGGCCGAGCCTTATCCAAGGCAAAGTGCTGAAGGGCGAAAAGCCCTATACCGTGCGGCCCGGCTCGTTGCTGGACGATGATGATCTGGAGGCGCGCCGCGCTGAAGTGGCTGAAAAACTGGATACAACGCCGGACGAGATCGATGATTTCGCTTTGGCGTCTTATCTGATGTACCCCAAGGTCTATACGGATTTCGCGCTGGCTCAGGAAAAATACGGACCTGTCAGCACGCTGCCGACGCCGACCTATTTTTACGGCTTGAAGGCCGGACGTGAGATTTTTGTCGATATTGAAAAAGGCAAAACGCTGGTGGTGCGCTGTCTGGCGGTGGGTGAACCCAATGAGAAGGGCATGGTCACCGTGTTCTTCGAACTAAACGGCCAGCCGCGCCGCATCAAAGTGCCCGACCGTGCGCATGGCGCATCCAGTGCCGCTGCGCGCCGCAAGGCGGAAATCGGCAATGAAGCCCATGTTGGTGCGCCGATGCCGGGTGTAATTTCAACCGTTGCCATCAGCAGCGGTCAGGAAATCAAAGCCGGCGATGTGTTGGTGTCGATTGAAGCCATGAAGATGGAAACGGCTATTCATGCCGAGCGTGACGGCACGGTGTCCGAAGTGCTGGTCAAGGCGGGCGATCAGATTGACGCCAAAGACCTTTTGGTGGTTTACGCCGCATAAGTTCAGGCCCGCGCAATTGTCTTGTTGCGCGGGCTTTCAAAAGCTGGTCAACGTGCCGCAACGCAAGCGGACGGTGACCATGGCAACCCTCACACAATCAGCCCCTCATTTGTTGGCCGCGCGCAACGCGATTTATGCCGCCTTTTTTGCCAACGGTCTTGTGGTGGGTCATTGGGCGCCAAAAATTCCGGTGTTGGTTGAGCGGTTGGGCATCACCGAGGCGACACTGGGCAAGATGATCATCTTGTTTGGGCTTGGTGCGCTGCTGGCGCTGATGGCGGGCGCCTGGTTTGTCACGAAATTTGGTTCACGCGCCATTTTGCGCTGGACATCCCTGTTCCTTGCCCCGTCGCTCGTTTTGCTAACGCTGACGCCTACCGTGTTCACCGCATCGCTGGCCATGCTGTGGCTGGGCGTGTTTTTGGGTGCGATGGACAATGCGATGAACACCAATGGTGTGGGTGTTGAAGTCGAACTCGCAAAGCCAGTCATGTCGTCCTATCACGGGTTCTGGTCGCTGGGTGGTGTCGCCGGTGGCTTGACCGGTGGCGCGATGATCTCGGTGTTGGGCGAGTTGGGCCACGCGATTGCCGTTGCCGTTATGGTTGCTGCGCTGGTTACATGGGCTTGGCCGCGTTACCTCGCCAGCGATGAGCTAGACAATCCATCCGAAGACGCGCCGCTGATCCGCAAAGGATTGCCGCGCCAACCGGGCATCTATCTGTTGGGCTTGATCACGCTTTTGGCTTTTGCGCCAGAGGGCACGGTGATTGATTGGAGCGCATTGTATTTGAAGGATGAACTGGGCGCGCCGCTGATCGTCAGCGGCTATGCGGTGGCCGCGTTTTCAGCGACCATGGCTTTGATGCGGTTGCGGGGTGACGGTTTGCGCGCGCGCTATGGCGACCGCAATACCTTCATCGCCAGCGGCCTCGTGGCAGGGCTTGGCCTGTTGATTGCGGGTGCGGGCGATGGTTTGATCATCGTCTGTATTGGTTTTCTGATTGCGGGTCTTGGCATGGCCAATGTCGTGCCGGTGTTGTTTTCCACAGCGGGGCGCTATCCCGGTGTCAGGCCCACCGTCGGCATCGCTGTCATCACCACGTTCGGTTATGCGGGATTGTTGTTCATTCCCGCTTTTGTCGGCTTTATCGCCGAGCTTTATTCGATAGGCATCGTCTATGTCGCGTGGGGTTTTATCGTGCTTGGCATCGGAACGCTGGGCTTTGTGCTGCCGCAATTGCGCGGGCGGGCAATCTGAAACGGAAACGCCCGGCGCGCTATTTAAAGCGCTGCCGGGCGTTGTCGGTGTCCCCCACCGAGATTAGTGCGAGCCTACCAGGTGCGTTTAGGGCCGGTGTCAATGTGGTAGAAGCCGGACTTATAGCGTTTGTAGCCGCCGACATTCTTGTTTTTGCTCAAAAAGCTCAACAGACCTTTGGTGCTGCCATGCACGCGAAAATCAATAGCCGCACATTTGAGGTGCCATGAGCTTTTCTTGCCGCCGATCTTGCGGTTTTTGGCCGGGCTCCGGTAGGTGGAGTTGACGGTGATCGGGCCGTATTTGGCAGAGACCGCTGTCAGCGCTGCCTTCAGGCGCGCAGGCACACATTTTGACGGCGCATTATAGTGGACCCGGTTGCCCCGTGGCACAGCAGCCAATTGCACATCGTCCATCGTGTCGAAAGGGGACTGGCGCATGGTGTAACCATGGTCGGCATCGGTTTCGAAGTCGGTGATGATGTGCCAGGGGTTTTCCGGCTTTTGGGCGCTGGCTGAACCGGCAGGCGAAACGAAAGTGGCCGCCATCAAGCCAGCGGCCATGGCTGCGCCGATGGCGCGCATGAAACGGGTTGCAAACAAACTTGTTTATCCTATTTTGCCGCCCGGCCCACCGGTGCGGTCAATAACACTGCGTGGCGGCGCTCTGTATGAACGGGCAGCAGCTTGTTGCTCCTGTGGGCACCACGATTGCGCGCTCTTAAGTCATCTATGTTGCAGCGCACAAATCAAGCTTTGTGACGTAGTGTAACATGCTTAACAAAGGGTTTATTGGGCGGCTTGCCGGGTCTTTTGAAAGTCATTGCTATCGTTTGTCTAATTTACGATGGGCGGTTGATCGCGTTAGGTGATGGTCGATAGGGGCGGGCGCTGGGCATCGGATGGAGTGTCGCAGAGCAAAGCGCCGTCCTATGACGTTTCGGCCACGGGCCACAAAGGGAGGAATTTGAATGTCTGGTGATGTATATCCTGTACCAACAGGAATGGCGAAAACGCCGTTGATTGATGCTGCGGGCTATGAGGAAATGTATGCGCAAAGCGTCAACGACCCTGCCGCCTTTTGGGCCGAGCACGGCAAGCGCATCGATTGGATCAGGCCCTACAGCCGCGTCAAAGCGACCTCTTATGCCTATGCCGACGTCAATATTCGCTGGTTTGAAGACGGCACGCTGAATGTTGCGGCAAACTGCGTCGACCGCCATTTGGAAACGCGCGGCGACCAAACTGCTATCATCTGGGAGCCCGATAGCCCCGATGAGCCAGCCCAGCACATTACCTACAAGCAACTGCACAGCGAAGTGTGCCAGTTTGCCAACGTGCTCAAAGAGCTCGGCGTCGGCAAAGGCGACCGTGTGGTCATCTATCTGCCGATGATCCCGGCGGCGGCCTATGCGATGCTGGCATGCGCGCGCATCGGCGCGATCCATTCCATCGTGTTTGCCGGTTTCTCACCGGACGCGCTGGCAGACCGGATTAACGGTTGTCAGGCCAAGCTGGTGATCACGGCCGATGAGGCGCCACGTGGCGGCAAAAACACCCCGCTGAAAACCAATTGCGACAAGGCGCTGCGCCGGGTCATGCATGACTGCAAGCTTTTGGAAATTGAGCGCACCGGCAACCAGACAACTTGGGAAGAAGGCCGTGATTTCCGCTATGCGGATGTGGCCGCCAAAGTGGGTACCTATTGCACCCCTGCCGAGATGAACGCCGAAGATCCGCTGTTTGTCCTCTACACCTCCGGCTCAACCGGTAAACCTAAGGGTGTCGTGCACACATCGGGCGGTTATCTGGTTTATGCGTCGATGACGCACCAATATGTCTTCGACTACCAGGATGGCGATGTGTACTGGTGCACGGCGGACGTGGGCTGGGTGACCGGCCACTCCTATATTGTATACGGCCCGCTCGCCAATGGTGCGACCACGCTGATGTTTGAAGGTGTACCAACCTATCCCGATGCCGGACGCTTCTGGGCGGTGTGTGAAAAGCACAAGGTCAACCAGTTCTACACCGCGCCGACGGCCATCCGCGCGCTGATGGGCAAGGGCACCGAGATCATCGAGAAATATGACCTGTCCGATTTGCGCATTCTGGGTTCGGTTGGTGAGCCGATCAACCCGGAAGCCTGGAACTGGTACAATGAAAATATCGGTAAAGGTAAGTGTCCGATTGTTGATACCTGGTGGCAGACAGAGACCGGCGGTATCCTGATTACACCCTTGCCCGGTGCCATTCCCACCAAGCCCGGCTCGGCTACCAAGCCGTTTTTCGGCGTGCAACCCGTTATGCTGGAGCCGGAAAGCGGAAAAGAAATCGACGAGACCGAATGCTCTGGCGTTTTGGCGCTCAAAGATTCCTGGCCGGGTCAAATGCGGACCGTCTGGGGTGACCATGAGCGCTTCAAGACGACCTATTTCCAGCAATATAAGGGCTATTATTTCACCGGTGATGGTGCGCGGCGTGATGCCGATGGCTATTACTGGATCACCGGCCGTGTTGACGACGTGATCAATGTCTCCGGTCACCGCATGGGCACCGCTGAGGTGGAAAGCGCCTTGGTGGCCCATGAAGCGGTGGCGGAAGCCGCTGTTGTCGGCTACCCGCATGAGATCAAGGGCCAGGGCATCTATTGCTACGTCACCTTGATGGAAGGCGTCGAAGCGACCGATGATCTGGTTAAAGAGCTGCAGGCTTGGGTGCGTAACGAAATCGGCCCGATTGCCAAGCCGGATGTCATCCAATGGGCACCGGGCCTGCCGAAAACCCGCTCAGGCAAAATCATGCGCCGCATCTTGCGCAAGATTGCGGAAAACGACTTTGGCTCGCTGGGGGATACCTCCACCCTTGCTGATCCGTCGGTTGTCGACAATCTGATTGAGAACCGTGCAGGCGCCTAAGTCAACCAACTGACTAAGCTCAGCCCCGCCTGCACATGGTGCCGGCGGGGTTTTTTTATGACGCTGTAACCAGCACATTCAAACCGGCAACCAGCAGCCATGCACAGGCGACCGCGGCCATGGCATAGGCGGCAAATTGCCATTTACTGGTTTCAAACAGGGTCTGGCCCCTGTCGCCATAGTGCAGCACCAACCAGGCGATGCCGTAATAGCGGGTTACACGGGAAGCCAGTATCGCCACAATGAACAGAACAATCGGATAGGAGGCCGCGCCTGCGGCAAGCATCGCCAGTTGCAGCGGAATAGGCAAAATGCCCGCGATCAAAATAGCCCAGAACCCGTAGCGCGAAAACAAAAGGTCAAATTGTGCTCGTTGGCTTTCCCAACCCATCAATTCGATGGTGTATTGACCGATTGTGTCCATGGCGACATTGGCGATGGCGTAGAATATCAACGAGCCAATTAACGCGCCGAGCGTGACCCAGAAGGCAATGCGCCAGACATAGGCGCGGTTGAATTGCATAACCGGAAACAGAATAATTTCCAGTGGAATGGGCACAATGGTGCACTCGGCCATGGAAAACCAAAAAAGCCCCGGCATGCGCACCTGGCCATTGCGTGCCCGGACCAGCCAGTTTCTGAAAGCGGTGATGATCATGTTTGTCCTGTGGGAAGCAGACAAGCATTAGCGCCAAGTGGATCAAATGTCGCGGACAATTCACTGTTTCTTGTCTTGGCAAACCGTTGTGCGCTTGGCATGCTCTAACTCCGATAAACATGTGAAAGGAGGTGATCCAATGTCGAGTGATTACAAAAATCTGGTTCGGTCTTTGCGGATTACACTCCGTCGGAGCAGCCTCTGACGCGAGCCAATAGTCCGTGCAGTTGTTGGTTTATCGATACTGACGACCGCCCGGAGATTTGAATTGCGAGCCGTCTTCCATTGGAAGGCGGCTTTCGCATTTCTGGGGTTTGTTCAATTGTCGTTGTTCAGCTGTAAAGGTCGGCGCGGGTTTGCGGCAAGACGCTCAGTCCCCGCTTGCGCTTGGTGGCCACCGTCTGGTTGATTTGCACGGTGCCGCGCTCAAATGCGATGGCGCAACCGGCCATGTAAAAATACCACAGCCGGGCGCGGGCTTCGCCTACTTCTGCAACCGCCTCATCAAAGCGCGCCCAAAGCCTTTGTGCCCAAAGGCGGCAGGTTCGGCCGTAGTGCTCGCGCAGGTTTTCCACGTCGTGGACTTCCATGCCGTGGGCTTCGAGATTGGCCAGCGTCATGCCGATATGATCCAGCTCACCGCCGGGGAAGATGTATTTGACCAGCGCCTTGTGTTCAGCGCTTTTGCGGCGGAAGCGTTTACCCTTCTTGTTGCGGCGGGTGATGGCGTGGTGCAGATAGATGCCGCCGGGTTTCAGAAGTCGATTGATGGCGGAAAAATATGTGTCGTAATTGGCAATGCCTACCGCTTCAAACATCCCGATCGATGAGATCTTGTCGAAGCTGTCGTCAATCTCTGTATAGGATTTGATCTCAATGGTGATTTTGTCTGACAGGCCTGCAGCAGCGATGCGCTCGCGGGCCAGCATGGTTTGCTCGGTTGACAGAGAAACACCAACGCCGGTCACGCCATAGTGCTTGGCGGCATGGATGAGCATGGCGCCCCAGCCGCAACCGATATCCAAAAGCCGGTCACCGGGCTGAAGGCGCAGTTTCTTGCAGACATGGTCGAGCTTGTCGAATTGCGCCTGATCGAGCGAATTGTTCCAGTCTGTGAAGTAGGCGCAGGTGTAGACCATGGCCTCGTCGAGGAACACTTGATAGAACGCGTTTGACACATCGTAATGGTGTTCGATGGCTTCTTGCGACGATCCGCTGACATGGGCGTTTTTACCCGCAAGGCCCGTATCGATGGGGTGGTCGGACTTTGAAAACCAAAGTGCGGGCAGGTCTTGGGCGATTGCGCGTTTTGGCAGCGTTTTGATTTTGGCTTTCAAGCCGGTGCGCTTGTCGATGGCGGCGATATCAAAAACCGTGCCATTGACGATATCGAGCTGCTTGCTAGACCACAGTTCCACCAGCGTATTGATTGCGGGTTTGCGGTCTATGGCCCGGACGGCATCGGGCGAGGCGAGAGCCACATGCATTGTGGTGTCAACAGAAAAGTCCGAGGTGTCGCCCAGCACTGTTGCATTCCACAAGCGCACCGGCACGGGCAAATCCAAATGGGTGATGATGGTTCTGACGAGACGCTCAATGCGTTCGTCGGCCGTGATCTTGGGCATGGTGAAGCTCCGCTTTCGCGAATGGTGCGGCAGCCTATCGAAAA
>JBAUIL010000218.1:0-12718 GCA_049682915.1 Ahrensia sp.
TTGTCCTTTCAAGACTTGGTTTGGTTTGTTTCAGTGTTGGTCGTTTTGTTTTTGTTGTTGCGAGCGCCGCTTGGTTTGTGTGTTGTTTGCGTCGTTCGATGAATACAAAATGGGCCAAGGACGAAAAAGTTTCAAATCACGCGTTTGCGAGGGGCTGGTGACAGCTTTGTGAATCGTGATCGGCGTGATCGCCGCACTTATCGCAAAAAACGCAGCAAAATCAGCGCTTTATCAGTAGACTTAAGAACTCACGCGACGCCGATTATCACGGCACTGTTCACCCACTGTGAACGCTCAGTTGATCAGAAACCCGCTGTTTTGCCTGTTTTGCATGGCCGTTTCATTGATTGCGGGCCGCATTTGAGCGCGTGTTCACTCGATTATCTGTTGCGGCAGCTCAACCAGCGGCGCGGGTTCGGCGGTGGTTTTCTCTTTTGATTTGCAAATGTCCGCAATGACACAGGCCGTGCAGTCCGGTTTGCGCGCCTTGCAGCAATAGCGGCCATGCAAAATCAACCAATGATGCGCATGGTAGAGATATTGCTCCGGGATAATCCGCATCAAAATCGCTTCGACATCATCGGGCGTATCGGCGGGTGCGAGGCCGATGCGTTTGCCAATCCGCAAAATATGCGTGTCGACGGCCATCGTCGGAATACCGAAGGCCATCGACATCACCACATTGGCTGTCTTGCGCCCCACACCGGGCAACGTCACAAGTTCCTCGCGGGTTTGCGGCACGACGCTGTCAAAATCATCGATCAACTTTTGGCTGAGCGCGATGACATTTTTGGCCTTGTTCCGCCACAACCCGATGGTCTTTATATAGTCGCCGACTTTTTCCTCGCCCAGCGCCACCATTTTTTCGGGTGTGTCAGCGACTTTGAATAGCTCACGCGTTGCCCGGTTGACGCCGGCATCGGTGGCTTGCGCGGATAGCGCGACTGCGACAACCAACGTAAACGGGTTGACGTGGGCGAGTTCGCCTTTTGGCTCAGGGCGTTGAATGGAAAAGCGGCGGAAAATCTCGGTCAGCTCAGCTTGATTATAGCGCGTGCGCGGCAAACGCTTGCTGCGCGGCTTTGACGTCTTGGCAGTTTTGTCGCCTGGCTTTAGTGCTGTCATATCCGAAAATTTTGCCTACATGAAAAAAGATGTCACACACCGCAAACGACATAGGCCTTCAGGCGCCAATCGACAAACCGATTTTTGATGCACGCCTGGTGCCGCACAGGTCGTTGTCGCGTCAGGCGTTTATGGTACTGATGGCTTTGTTTGCGGCCACTTGCGTGTCGACCGGCATTTTTTACTTCACGATGGGTGCCTGGCCGGTGCTTGTTTTCCTGCTGGTGGATGTGTTGATTTTCTACATCGCCATCCAAGCCAGTTTTCGGGCGGGCCGTCGCAGCGAAGAGGTGTCATTGACGCGCCAGCATCTGACCGTTCGCAAATTGGAGCCCAATGGCAGACAACGCCAGCACACCTTTAACACGGCGTGGGCGAAGTTCATTGTCGAGCGGGACGAAGCCATCGGCATCATAAAAATGCAAATCGTCGGCGAGGGCTATGTCTCGACAATTGGCGGTTTTCTCAACCCGGACGACAAGGAAAGCTTCGCGCATGCCTTTGCAAGCGCCTTGGCGACCGCTAAGCGTTAGCGTCAGGACCTGACTCAAGATCACTCGATCAATAAGGTGATGTGATGCGCGCAATTCGGGCAATCTTCTTCGGCATTTTTCTGGCACTTTGCACTGGCGCTATGGCGCAGCAGGAGGTGCAGACCCAAAGCGCCATTACTGTCGAAGACACCTCCGTCAGCGACCGCGAAATAGACCAGCGCCTCGAAGAAATTTTCAACGAACTTGATGGCTTGCGCGGTGTGTTTGTTACCGTGCGCGCCGGTGTGGTCACGCTGCGCGGCCGAGTCGCGGAGCCGGCTATGGCCGAACGCGCCGTCGCGCTGGCGGGGCGCATTGATGGTGTGGTGGCCGTGCGCAATGAAATTGCCGAAGTCACCTCCATTGAGGAGCGCCTTGTGCCGGTTGCTGAGCGCATTCAAAACCGGTTTTGGCAGGCTGTGGGCATGATACCGCTGTTTCTGGTGGCCGCCATCGCATGGGCCATCGTGTTTTTCGGCGGGCTGTGGCTGGCACGCCGACGCTGGCCATGGGACCGGATTGCACCGAACGCGTTCATTGCAGACCTGCTGCGCCAGATCATCCGCTTGGTATTTTTCGTATTCGGCATCGTGCTGGCGCTCGACATTTTGGGTGCTACGGCGCTGCTTGGCACAATTTTGGGTGCCGCCGGTATCGTCGGCTTGGCGATTGGTTTTGCGGTGCGCGATACAGTCGAGAACTATATCGCCTCCATACTCCTGTCGATCCGCCAGCCATTCCGTCCCAAAGACTTCATCGGTATTGAGGGCTATGAAGGCGTGGTCATCCGGCTGACATCGCGTGCCACCATATTGATGGACCTGTCGGGCAATCATATCCGCATTCCCAATGCGACTGTGTTCAAAGGCAATATCGTCAATTACTCGCGCAACCCGCATCGCCGCTTCGACTTTCAACTGGGCGTCGGCACCGAAAATGACTTTGCCGAGGCGTTGGCCATCGGTCTAAAAACAATTCGTGACCAGTCATTCGTGCTGGACGAGCCGGGCCCGAATGCCTGGATCGAAGCTATTGGTGACAGCACGGTCAATCTGATGTTTGTGGCATGGATCGACCAGAACACAACGAGTTTCGCCAAAGCAAAGTCGGAAGCCATGCGCTTGGCCATGAAAGCGTTTGACGAAGCCGGTATTTCCATGCCGGTGCCGATTTATCAAATTCAAAAGGAACCAGCGCAGGACAGCACAAAGCAAGCGCCGCAACCTGCCCAAACAAAAATCGCTGACCAAGAAGCGGTCAACGACACATCCGCCGACCACACGATTGAAGACCGCGTCGATGTAGAACGCGCCAGTGAAGACGGCAAAGACCTACTGAACAAAAGCGCCGACACCGAGCTTTAGCGCGCAAGTTTCGGGTGGGCGAAGCGGGCCAATCATGATTGATTTGCGTGACTGCCAACTGGACAACGCTGATGAACGCGCCGCACGCTGTTTTGCACACCCAACTGGATATGGGCGATGATTACGCCGCCGTCGCCGCTGTCATCGAGCATATTTCAGTGCAGTGGCGTGACCAACCATCGCTGGATGTGCTGGCTGCCAAAGCGGGCATGGAGCCGACAGCGCTGCAAAAGCTTTTTACCCGATGGTGCGGACTGTCGCCCAAAGCGTTTTTGCAGGCGGTGACGATTGACCACGCGCGCGCCATGCTGGCAGCGGACATACCCTTGCTGGATACCGCCTTTGAACTTGGCTTGTCCGGCCCCGGCCGGCTGCATGATTTGTTTGTCACCCATGAAGCGATGAGTCCCGGTGAAATCAAGGCGCGGGGCGAAGGGCTGACCATCCATTATGGCTATCACGCCTGCCCGTTTGGTCTGGCGCTGATCATGGTCACCGCGCGCGGTTTGGCTGGTTTGGCCTTTTGCGATGCGGACGAAGAAACCGCCGCTTTTGAGGATATGAGCGCACGCTGGCCCTTTGCGCAATTCAATCAAGATATGTCAGCGACGCAGCCCTATGCCAACCGCATCTTTTCACCTGACCAATGGCAACCGGATAGGCCGCTCAATGTGGTTTTGATCGGCACCGATTTTCAGGTCAGCGTCTGGCAGGCGCTGATAAAAATTCCCATGGGCAAGGCGGAAACCTATTCCGACATTGCAGCCGAAATCGGTCGCCCCAAGGCGGCGCGGGCCGTGGGCGCGGCGGTGGGCGCCAACCCGGTATCCTTTGTGGTGCCCTGCCACCGCGCGCTTGGCAAATCCGGTGCGTTGACCGGCTACCACTGGGGCCTCACCCGCAAACGTGCGATGCTCGGCTGGGAAGCGGGGCAGTTGGCGGCGGGTGAGTGAGCCCTATTTGAACCTTTATGTCCGCACCCAAGAAAAAAGCTTTTGCTGAAAAACTAATCACGCCTGCCGAAGTGGAGTTGGTGTACCGGCGGCTGGCTGAAGCGATGCCCGGGCGCACGCCGACCGCCAAGGGGCCGAAGAAACAACCCAACCCCTTCCGGTCGTGCATTTCCTGCATGTTGTCGGCGCAAAGCCGCGATGAAAACACGGCGCGCGCCACCAACCAGCTGTTTGAACTGGCCGACACACCGCAAGCGATGCTGGCACTTACCGACGAAGAAATCGCCGCCGCGATCAAGCCCGCCGGGCTCTATAATATGAAAGCGCGCAACATCCGGAAATTTTGCGCGGCTTTGCTCGACGATCATCATGGCGTTGTGCCTGATACGCGTGAGGGACTGTTGAGCCTGCCCGGCATCGGGCGCAAGTGCGCCGATATCGTGATGAGCTTCGCCTTTGGAAAGGATGTCATTGCAGTCGACACCCATGTGCACCGCGTGTGCAACCGCATCGGGCTGGCGGCTGGCAAGACCGAAGAACAAACGGCCAAATCGCTGGAAGCGCGCTCACCGGAATGGGCTCTGCGCGACGGCCATTTCTGGCTCATTCAGTTCGGCAAAGCTGTGTGTGTGGCGCGTACGCCCGACTGCGCAAACTGCCCCGTCAAGGATGTGTGCCTGTGGGAAGACAAGCAGGCGCGGTTGGCGGCACAAGCGGGCACAGAATAAACCGCGTCTGCGCCAAACGGCCCCCTTCACCTTCCCAACCAAATTGACTACACCACCGCACAGTTTCGATAGTTTAAGCGATGGAGAGCCACTGCGATGGCCAGCACAGTAAAAATGCCCAAGACAATCACCGTTTTCGGCGGTTCCGGCTTTTTGGGCCGTCACGTGACGCGCGCTTTGGCCAAACGGGGCTACCGTGTGCGTGCCGCTGTGCGCAGGCCCGACCTTGCCGGGCATTTGCAACCGCTTGGCGATGTCGGCCAAATTGCCGCCGTTCAAGCCAATCTGCGCTATCCTGATTCGGTTGCGCGCGCGCTCAACGGCGCGGACGCGGCGATCAATCTGGTGGGCATTCTGTTTGAAAGCGGCAAGCAGAATTTCGATGCTGTCCAGGAATTCGGCGCTCGCGTGGTCGCAGAAAAATGCAAAGAAGCCGGCATCCCGCTGGTGCATGTTTCCGCTATCGGCGCGGACCCCGAATCCGACTCTGACTATGCGCGCGCCAAAGGCCGCGGTGAAAACTGGGTGCGAGACACGCTGGGCGACGACGCCATCATCATGCGGCCGTCGATTGTGTTTGGCCCCGAAGACAACTTCTTCAACCAGTTTGCCGATATGGCGGCCATCTCACCGGCCTTACCATTGATCGGCGGTGGCACGACCAAGTTCCAACCGGTCTATGTCGGCGATGTAGCTGAAGCGATTGCAAAAGCCATCGACGGCGATTTGCAGGGCGGCAAAACCTATGAGCTTGGCGGCCGCGAAGTGATGAGCTTCCGCAAATGCCTCGAAGAGATGTTGCAGATCATCGACCGCAAGCGGCTGCTGATCAACATTCCGTTCTGGGCTGCCAATATTCAGGCTGGTTTTTTGAGCCTATTGCCCAAGCCGCTGCTGACGCGGGATCAGGTTAAGCTCCTCAAGCGTGACAATGTCGTGTCAGAGGATGCAAAACGTGATGGCTTGACGCTCGAAGGCATGGGCATCGAGCCTGCCACCGTCGAAGCAATCCTGCCTTCTTACCTGTGGCGGTTCCGCGAATATGGCCAATATCACAAGCGCCAAGATACAGTTTAAACGTGGCCGACTGGGTTGGCTTGATAGCGCCTGATCTTTCGATTGGCTTTGCTGCGCTGCTTATCGGTGCCAGTTTCTTCACGTCTGCACTCACCGCAGCCTTCGGCATTGGTGGTGGGCTTGCTTTGATGGCGATCATGGGGCTTGTTATGCCGGTGGCGACGCTCATTCCGGTACATGGGCTGATCCAACTTGGCTCAAATTCTGGCCGCGCCTGGACACTCCGCAAAAACATCGACTTTACCGCGTTAATCCCTTTCATGGTAGGTGGCCTGATCGCCGCGTTGATGGCCAGTCGAGTCGTCATTGCACTGCCTGACGATTGGCTCAAAGCAGCGCTTGGCATTTTTGTCATAATCATAACTTGGGTGAATGTGCCTGTTTTAGGGGGCAAAGCAAACGGCGTTATGACGGTAGGCGGTTTCATAACTACAGGGCTGACAATGTTTTTGGGCGCAACAGGCCCTTTGGTCATCGCGCTGTTTGCCAAGCGGTTTGCCGAGCGTATCACTTTGGTCGCGACGGCGGCGCTCGCCATGGTGTTTCAACACGCAGTAAAAGTTATGGCCTTTAGCTTGCTTGGCTTTGCGTTTGCGCCTTGGGCACCGCTTATTGGTGCAATGATTGCAACAGGCTATGCCGGAACGCTGATTGGCGTCCGTTTGCTTGCCGCCTTCGAGGAAGGGCGTTTTCGTTTTTGGTTCAAGATCCTGTTGACCTCATTAGGCGCTATGATGGTCATACGCAGCGTTTTTGCGCTGTTAGCCTAAGATCAACAAACCGGCGATGCCCAGCGACCCGACGATGATGCGCCACCAGGCAAACAGCGAAAAGCCGTGCTTGGAGACATAGTCGAGCAGATAGCGCACCACAAAGACGCCGGCGATAAAGGCCGTGACGAAGCCCACAAAAATGATGGTAAAATCATCCATCGTCAGAAAGCTGTAGTTTTTGTAGAGATCCAGCGTGAACGCACCGGCCATGGTTGGCATGGCGAGGAAGAACGAAAATTCAGCTGCCGAGCGCTTGTCGGTGCCCATCAGCAGCGCGCCTGCAATCGTCGCACCGGAGCGCGATGTGCCCGGGATCATCGCCAGGCACTGGCACAGGCCAATCTTGAAGCACAATGACATCGGATATTGCGTGATATCGTCATATTTTGGTTTGAGGGGCAGCCGGTCGATCCACAACAGGATAACCCCGCCGATGATCAGGACGATACAGATCAGCATCGGCGTTTCAAACAGAACCGCCTTGATAAAGCCATGCGCCAGCCCGCCGATCACCGCAGCTGGCAGGAATGCCAGCAAGATCCCTGCCACGAAAATTTGCGTCTGGCGGTCGCGCGGCAGCTTGGTGGCAATCGACCAGAGCCGCGCGGAATAGACGGTCAGGATCGCCAGAATCGCGCCCACCTGGATGAGCACCTCAAATGTCTTGCCGGTGCTCTCAAAACCAAGGAAATGGCCTGCCAATAATAGGTGACCGGTGGATGATACCGGAATAAATTCGGTCAATCCTTCCAAGACACCCAACAGGGCGGCTTCAACGATTGTTTGGCTGGCCATGGGCGGGTCTCCAACGGATTTTTATGGCATGGAATGATCAATTCACAGCGCTCCATAGCCGGTGTAACCTAAAATCCCGTTAGCACCGGCACACGTCCAAGACGCTTTGCGGGTGAAAATGACGGAATTCATTTTGACTGCGTCGTTTTTGTAAAACTGGTCGTTTTTCGAGCATTCGCTTTGACAAACTGCTGTGACTATTGAAGGTTAGAGCTATCATGATTGTTAAAGGGAGAAACCAATCAATGACGTTTTTTAAACGTAAAGGGGCGCCTTTGCCCGGCCATATCGTCAAGATGGCAAAAGATAGCAAGACAAATGAAATGGACCGCCGCGAGTTTCTTGCACTGGCCACAACTTTTGGCGCAACAACCGCCGCTGCCTACGCCATGGTCGGCATGCCAGCACCGGCACAAGCTGCAAGCCACGGCAATAAGGGCGGCGTTCTGCGCATCGCCATGGACGTTCGTGAACTGAAAGACCCGCGCACATTTGACTGGTCACAAATGGGCAATTTGGGCCGCCAGTTCCTCGAGCCGCTGGTAAAATACACCAATGATTTCACCTTTGAAGGCCGCCTGCTGGAAAGCTGGGAAATTAATGACGACGCCACCGAGTACACGCTCAATGTGCGCCGTGGTGTGACGTGGAACAATGGCGACGATTTTACGGCTGATGATGTGATTTTCAACATCAACCGCTGGTGCGAAAAAGACGTGGAAGGCAATTCCATGGCTGGCCGCTTCGCGACCATCGTCGATCCGGACACCAACAAAGTCATGGATGGCGCTGTTGTCAAAGTCGACGAGTACACTGTCAAATAGATGCTGCCCGCGCCAGACATCACGCTGATTGCCGGCATGGCCGACTATCCGGCGCTGTGCGTGCATCCATCCTATGCGGAGACCGGTGAACTGGCATCCAACCCCATCGGTACAGGCCCGTTTGAACTGGTCTCGTTTGAAGTCGGCAACCGCGCCGAATACAAGCGCCGCGAAAACGGCACATGGTGGGGCGGCGAAGCGCTGCTCGATGGCGTTGAGTTCATCGACTATGGCACCGACCAATCCGCGCAGATCTCGGCGTTTGAATCCGGTGAGATCGATGCCAACTACGAAGTGACCGGCGATTTCGTCGACATTCTCGAAGGCCTCGGTCTGGTCAAATATGAAGCTGTGACCGGCGCGACGGTCGTCGTTCGGGTCAACACAGCCAACCCGCCCTATGATGATCAGCGCGTGCGTCAGGCCTTGCAAATGGCCGTCGATAACGAGACGGTTATGGCGCTGGGTATTTCAGGTCAGGGTGCTTTGGCGGAAAACCATCACGTGGCACCAATCCATCCAGAATATGCCGAGCTTCCAAAGAAGCCGCGCGACATTGAAGGTGCAAAGGCGCTGATGACCGAAGCCGGTCAGATGGACTTTGAGCACGAGTTGATTTCCATCGACGATGATTACCGCAAGAATACAACAGACGCTGTCGCCGCCCAGTTGCGTGAAGCGGGCTTCAAGGTAAAGCGCACCGTGTTGCCGGGCTCAACATTCTGGAATGACTGGACGAAATATCCATACTCGTCCACCAACTGGAACCACCGTCCGCTGGGTGTGCAAATTCTTGCGCTGGCTTACCGCACGGGTGAAGCATGGAACGAAACCAGCTATACCAATCCTGAGTTCGATGCCAAGCTGACCGAGGCGTTGGGCATTGCGGACCCAGATAAACGGCGTGAACTGATGAAAGATATCCAGGTAATTCTGCAGGATTCGGGCATCGTCATTCAGCCGTACTGGCGTTCACTGTTCAACTTCTCAGCCGATAATGTCGTTGGCTACTACCAGCACCCGACCTATGAGTTGGATCTGGAAACGGTTTCCTTCTCGTAACCGTTTGCATTCAATACAAACATTCAACGGGCGGCTCGCCCGCCCGTTGCCCTCAATAGATAAGCCGCACGAAGCGGCATTTCAGTGGCGTTGTGTCGCTGGAAAAATGGGAGTGGGATTTTGCTGTTATTCATCATGCGTCGTCTGGGCGTGATGGTTCTAACCATGTTTTGCCTGACATTGGTCGTGTTCTTCATGGTCAATCTGGAACCCAATCTACGCAAACTCTCCATATCCCAAACAAATATCCGCGCATCTGACGAACAGATCGAAAGCTGGCTGGTCAAAAACGGCTACCGCGAAAACTTCTTTATCCAATATGGCGCTTGGCTGGGCGTCTATCCGAAGTCGCCAAACATTGATGCGGAAACCGGCGAGGCCGTGCCCCGCTTTTCCTATTGTGGCGAACCAGCCGAACGGCGTTTTTCCGGCGTGCTGCAAGGCGATTTCGGTTGCTCAACGCGCTTCAAAGCCACTGTGTCTGAAAAGCTGTTTCCGGCGCTTGCCGCCACCGGCTGGCTGATGT
Source organism: Ahrensia sp. (assembly GCA_049682915.1). Classification (GTDB taxonomy): domain Bacteria; phylum Pseudomonadota; class Alphaproteobacteria; order Rhizobiales; family Rhizobiaceae; genus JBCDLI01. The sequence continues at coordinate 9,761 of JBAUIL010000218.1, forward strand.
TTTACGTCATGCTGGTGATGGTGCCGATGGCTCTGATTGTCGGAGTGGTTGCCGGCATGCGCGAGGGTAGCAAAACCGACCGCACCTTGTCGGTCGCGTCCATCGCATCGACGGCGACGCCCGAATATGTGTCGGGTATCATCTTCACCGTTGTCTTCGCTTCCTGGTTGGGTTGGCTCAACGGTTCTGCCGCGACCGCGACGCGTGACGGCATCACATTTTATAATTTCACCCTGCCTGTCATGACCATGGCAATTTACGGCATGGGCTACATCGCGCGCATGACGCGGGCCTCGATGGCCGAAGTGATGACGGCGCAATATATCCGCACCGCGCGGCTCAAGGGCCTGACATTCAGATCGGTGGTCGTCAAGCATGCCTTGCGCAATGCGCTCATCGCCCCGTTCACCGTCATCATGTTGCAATTTCCGTGGCTGCTGACCGGTGTTGTGATCGTTGAGTCGATTTTCCGCTATCAGGGCTTTGGCTTCACGCTGGTGGCCGCGGCCGGCAATAATGATATCGACCTGTTGTTGGCCTGCTCATTGGTATCGGTGATCGTCGTGCTGTTCACCCAGCTTCTCTCCGATGTCGGCTATGCCTTCCTCAATCCGCGCATCCGCGTGTCTTAATCGAACGCGGCTTTAAGCGCGGGAGTGTTACCTATGGAATTCATTTCATCATTCGCCATATTCGTCGAATTTTTCGTCCGGCTTTGGCCTACCTGGTTGGCACTCGCCGTGGTTGTCGGCGCGTCCTTCACCTATCGCCGTAGCCTTGGGCTTTATGGCCAATTGTTTGACACTGGTGTCGGCATTGCCGGTGTACTGTTCATGGGCTTCTGGCTGTTCACGGCATTGTTTGCCGATTGGATTGCGCCGTTTGATCCGTTGCAGCAAATCGCCATCATGAAAAACCAGCCACCGGGTGCGATCGAAGCCGAAAGCGGTGTGGCCTATCTGTTTGGCGGCGATAAGCTGGCGCGCGACGTGTTCAGCCGCATGGTTTATGGGTCGCAAATCGTGCTGATCGTTGCGCCTGCTGCAACCGCATTTGCGCTGATGGTCGGCATCACGCTCGGCCTGCCTGCCGGCTATTATGGTGGCAAGATCGACGCAGTCCTGTCGTTCCTGGCCAATCTGGTTTTGGCGTTTCCGGTCATCCTGTTGTTTTACCTGCTGGTCACGCCGGGCATTACAGAAACCGCGATCCCCTACACAATGGCCGGGCTGTTTTTCATCTTCCCGATTATCTTTTTCGTCACGCTGTTTTACTCGCGCTATCAATCGCGCCCGCAAATCATGTGGACGGGCATCATTGTTACCGTGGTTTTGGGTACATGGGTGTGGATCTCGTTGGTCTCCAATGAGTTTGTCGTCGGTGCGCTGCAATCCACTGGTGTTCTGGCTCCGCTGGCTTGGTTGTTCAGCCAGCCAGTTTTCAAGTTGATTGCAATTGAGCCGGGCCAACTCAACATATTTGTTGCGGTGGTTTTTGCCTCCTCGCCCGGCGTGTTCCGCATTGTGCGGGGCTTGGTGATGGACATCAAAACCCGCGACTATGTGGCCGCTGCTCAAACACGCGGTGAAAGCCCGTGGTATATTATGCTGTGGGAAGTGCTGCCCAATGCACGCGGTCCGCTGATTGTCGATGCTTGCCTGCGGATCGGTTACACCACCATTTTGCTCGGCACGCTGGGCTATTTCGGTCTCGGCATGCCGCCGGAAAGCCCGGACTGGGGCACCGCCATCAAGGACGGTTCGCAATTGCTGCGGCTGACGCCTTATCCGGCAATTGTGCCTGCTATTGCGCTGATGAGCTTCGTGCTCGGCCTTAATCTGTTGGCCGATGCGCTGCGCGAAGAATCACTGAAAGACTAAGGGGAACATTATGTCCGATACCGCGATAGCCAATTCCCCGTTCAAGAAACGTGAGGTGCCAACCGGCGACGATGTGACACCGATCCTGGAGATCGAAAATCTGCACATCTCGTTTTACACCCGCGCCGGTGAAATCCCCGCAGTGATGGATTACTCCTGCAAGGTCATGCCTGGCGAGGCGCTTGGCATTGTGGGCGAGTCTGGCTGTGGCAAGTCAACTGTGGCGCTGGGAATCATGCGCGATATGGGCAACCGGGGCAAAATCAAATCCGGCACTATCAAGTTCAAAGGCCGCGACATGGGCACGATGAGCGACGAAGAGCTGCGCGATCTGCGCGGCTCAAAAATCGCCATGATCTATCAAGAGCCGATGGCCTCTTTGAACCCGGCGATGAAAATCGGCCAGCAATTGATGGAAGTTCCCATCATCCATGAAGGCGTGTCCAAAGAAGCGGCTTACTCGCGCTCCATAGAAATGCTGCAAGCGGTGAAACTGCCCGATCCTGCGCGTGTGATGAGCGCTTACCCGCACCAAATTTCCGGCGGCCAGCAACAGCGCGTGGTCATCGCCATGGCGCTGCTATCCAATCCTGAATTGCTGCTGCTTGACGAGCCGACCACGGCGCTGGATGTGACGGTTGAAGCGGGCATCGTCGAACTGGTCAAAGAGTTGGGCCAAAAGTTCGGCATGTCGATGCTGTTCATCAGCCACAATCTGGGTCTTATTCTGGAAACCTGCGACCGTATTTCGGTGATGTATTCCGGCGAAGCGGTGGAGAACGGCACGGTTGACGATGTATTTGACCGGATGCGCCATCCCTATACGCAGGGTCTGTTCCGTTCTATTCCGCTGCCCGGTGCCGACAAGAAAACCCGCCCGCTGATCGCCATTCCGGGCCAATTGCCGCTGCCGCATGAGCGCCCCAAGGGCTGCAATTTCGGCCCGCGCTGCCACCACTTTGTTGAGGGCGTCTGCAATGCACGCGAAGTGCCGATGCATGCCGTGCCGGGCCATGATGCGCATAATTCGCGCTGCGAGCGCTTTGCGGAAATCGATTGGGCGGCGATGCCTGAAGGC
>JBAUIL010000219.1:0-2498 GCA_049682915.1 Ahrensia sp.
GCCGCCGCCGCAGGACTGCCCGGCGATGAGACATTTGCCGATGCCTACGCTGCAGGCGTCAACGCCATCACAGAACTATCCGCCACACCGCACCGCATGCGGGTCAATCCCCGTCCAGTTGTGCCGCCCATCGACCAGCCATTGGAAATCAATCTGCGTGAAATACCAATGGTGGCAACCGGCGTGTGCGAGGGCATTTTAGAAGCTGTTATCGGCTTCGAATTGCTGCAACCAGCCTTGCAGGAGGGCGAGACCGCGCGGCTTCTGCACCGTGATGAAACAGTACCGACGAGCAGAAATTGTCCTTTGGGCTATCAAATTGGTGGAATCTACACCTTTTTCCCGGACAACGGTCCTGCGGTGATGGCAACCATGCTGACAGTGCGGTCTTTCGGCTTTGAAGGACCGGATTTCAGGTGGATGGCTGTGACTGCGCCGATCAATCCCTGACGGAGAAGCGCCATTTCTAGCCAAAGTCTTACCCAAAGGCTCGCCAGCGCGGTGCCTGCCTTCCCTATTTGGGTGCTTGGCAGCCTTTTGTGGGGCGGCGCCATGGCGCTCTCGTCCGTCGTCGCCAGCTATTTCATCTTCGGCTACGGCATTCAAAGCCAGCTTGTCAGCATTGCGGCGATTTACTTTGCCGGTGGCTTTTTAGCCTTCGTGCCCACGCTTTATGTGGTCAACGTATTGCTACCGCGCCCCGGCAAGGCGCGCATCGTCTTGATGGCTTTGCTGCTCGCTCTAGCCACAATCATGATGACTGCCGGCGTCATGGCCATCGTGTTCCGCAGCTATTTCGCACAGTGGCATGCGCCGTTTCTCACCCGATCTTGGATGTGGCAGCAATTGTTCACCGTCGCCGGTGCCGTTTATCAATATCTGGTCATTGGTCTGCGCTTTTATATGCCCATCGGCATGATGGCGCTGGTTGCCGCCAGCCTGTGGGCCAATCGTTTGGCGCATTGAGGCTTTGCACACGCTCTGATAGGTGATCGCCAGCGATACCTATCTAAGAAAGCGTAGATCAATGATCCCCCGTTATTCCCGCCCCGACATGGTCGCCATCTGGTCACCGGAAACGAAATTCCGCATCTGGTTCGAAATCGAGGCGCATGCCTGTGACGCACTGGCCAAGCTGGGTGTGATCCCGCAAAGCGCCGCAAAGACCATCTGGGAGCGCGGCAACGCAGCTGAGTTTGACATTGCGCGCATTGACGCCATCGAAGCGGAAACAAAGCATGACGTCATCGCCTTCCTTACCCATCTCGCGGAAATCGTCGGGCCAGACGCGCGTTTTGTCCACCAGGGCATGACATCGTCTGATGTCCTCGACACCTGCTTTAACGTGCAACTGACCCGCGCCAGCGACCTGCTATTGGCTGATTTGGACGCGCTTCTGGCCGCCCTTAAAAAACGCGCCGAAGAGCATAAATATACGGTTTGCATCGGCCGTTCGCATGGCATCCACGCCGAGCCGGTGACCTTCGGCTTGAAGATGGCGCAAGCCTATGTCGAGTTTCAGCGCTGCCGCGACCGTTTGGTTGCCGCGCGTGCGGAAATCGCAACCTGCGCCATTTCCGGTGCGGTCGGCACATTTGCCAATATCGAACCCGCCGTTGAAGAGCACGTCGCCCAAGCCATGGGGTTGGTGGCAGAGCCGGTTTCTACACAGGTCATCCCGCGTGACCGCCACGCCATGTTCTTTGCGACATTGGGCGTCATCGCATCATCCATCGAGCGTTTGGCAACCGAAGTGCGCCACCTGCAGCGCACCGAAGTGCTGGAAGCGGAGGAATATTTCTCCAAAGGCCAAAAAGGCTCGTCCGCCATGCCGCACAAGCGCAATCCTGTGCTGACGGAAAACCTGACAGGCTTGGCGCGCATTGTGCGCGCCTTCGTCAATCCGGCGATGGAAAACGTCGCGCTGTGGCATGAGCGCGATATTTCCCACTCGTCCGTCGAGCGCATGGCTGGCCCCGATGCGACCGTGACGCTGGATTTTGCTTTGGTACGCCTGACAAACGTCATCGACAAATTGGTGGTCTATCCGGAGCGGATGCAGGCCAAGATGGATGCGTTGGGCGGTCTGGTCCACTCGCAGCGGGTGCTGCTCGCGCTCACCCAGGCAGGAACCTCGCGCGAAGATGCCTATCGTCTGGTGCAGCGCAACGCCATGAAAGTATGGGACGCCTACCAAATGCGTTCACCCAACCCGCCCGTTTTCCTGGATGAGTTGCTGGCCGACGAAGACGTCCGCAAGGCACTTTCTGAAGAAGAAATCCGCGACAAGTTCGACATCGGCTACCACACCAAGCATGTGGACACGATTTTCACCCGTGTTTTCGGCTAGGCCGCGCCTTCAGGGGCTACGCCTTTAATGCCCGCGCGTGACATTGCGGCCGCGGTGTTGGTTGCGTTCATCTATGGCGTCTCTTTTGTTGCCATCCGGGCGGCGGTCACCGACCTGCCGCCCCTTTTGGTGACCGGCTACCGCTTTT
>JBAUIL010000220.1:0-9927 GCA_049682915.1 Ahrensia sp.
AATAAGCCGATGCTGTCGCATCCGGACAAGATTTATCCCGGCCAGGTATTGCGCATTCCTGATCTCGACGCGGCATGATCTCTCCAAATGCCAGCAGCGCGGCTTGAGCCGTGAAAAGCCTGCCCGACGGTCTGCGCCATATTCCCATGGCGCTTTCCATCGCCGAGCAGAACGCCTTGGTGGATGATATCCGCGCTGTTGTGGCACAAGCGCCCCTGTTTGTGCCGACCATGCCCAAAACAGGCAAACCGCTCAGCGTGCGCATGACAAATTGCGGTGCGCTGGGCTGGGTCACCGACAAGACTGGTGGCTACCGCTATCAAGCCACGCACCCGGCAACGGGTAATCCGTGGCCGGCCATGCCCGAGCGGCTTTTGGCACTGTGGCAGCAGTTTGCTGAATTTGACCATGAGCCGGAAGCGTGCCTGGTCAATTTTTATGAGCCAACCGCGAAAATGGGCCTGCACCAGGACAGAGATGAACAGGACTTCGACGCGCCGGTTGTTTCGGTGTCGCTGGGAGATGACTGCCTGTTTCGGCTAGGCGGCACCACGCGCGGCGGCACCACGCAATCCATCCGTCTGGGTTCGGGCGATATTCTTGTCATGGGCGGGGCGGGCAGGCTTTGCTATCACGGTGTCGATCAGATTTATCCAAACAGTTCAACGCTGTTGAAAAACGCCGGGCGCATCAACCTCACCCTGCGCCGGGTGACCAAACCTTAGAGTCAGGCTCTAGAGTTTGCGCAACAGAACCGATTCAACCAAGTGATTGTCGCCCTTGCGCATGATCAAATCCGCGCGCGGACGGGTTGGCACGATGTTCTCGCGCAGGTTTTTGAGGTTGATATTGGTCCACAGACCTTCAGCCACCGCCTTGGCCGCATCAGCGGATAATTGCGCGTAGCGATGGAAAAAAGACTGCGGGTCCTGAAACGCGGTATCGCGCAGGCGCATGAACCGGCTAACATACCAATCATGGATCACCTGCTCTTCGGCATCAATGTAGATTGAGAAATCAAAAAAGTCCGACACGAAAGGTACCGTGCGGCCATCTTCGGGCAAGTCACGCACTTGCAGCACGTTAATGCCTTCGAAAATCAAAATATCTGGGTGTTCAACGGTTTTGGTCTCATTGGGCAGCACATCATAGACCAGATGCGAATAAAGCGGCGCCTGCACGTTCAGTTCGCCCGCCTTGATCGACGTTAGAAACCGCAAAATGGCGCCGACATCATAGCTCTCCGGAAAGCCCTTACGCTCCATAATGCCACGCTTGCGCAGTTCCTCATTGGGCAGCAGAAAACCGTCGGTTGTGACCAGATCCACCTTCGGGCTGGAGGGCCAGCGCGCCAGAAGCTCTTTCAAAATACGCGCCGTGGTAGATTTGCCGACCGCCACCGAACCGGCAATGCCGAGTATGAATGGGGTTTTGACCGCGCCGGTGACATTCAAAAAGTTCTTGCGCTGTTCAAACAGCGCTTGGGATGCTTCCACATGCGATGACAACAAGCGCGACAGCGACAGGTAAATCTTTGTCACCTCATCCATATCGATCGGATCGTTGAGCGATCGCAGGCGGCGCAGTTCTTCTTCGGAAAGCGTCAGCGGTGTGTCAGCGCGAAATTCCGCCCAGCGGTCAGCTGTAAAAAAGCGATAGGGGGAGAAATCGCCTCCGGCGAGCTGGTCGACGAGCGTGCCGCGCTCCGCCTTGCCGATGGGCGAACTGCTTTCATCCAATTGTGACTGACCGGTGGTTGGCATCACATTCATCGTCAACCCCCCGGTTGCCTACGTTGAAGGACGGGCTGCTTTTTCAGCCAAACCGGACTGTTCTGTCCGGCTTTGCAATTCATCAAGCACCGCCTGCAGCGGGATGTTACGCATATGAAGCAAAACAAGCCAGTGATACAAAAGATCCGCACTTTCACCCACCAGCGCCGGATCATCTTCGGACAAGGCCGCAATCAGCGTTTCTGTGGCTTCTTCGCCAAATTTCTTACCCACCCTTTGCATACCGCCAGCCACCAATTTGGCCGTCCAGGACGAGCCATCGTTGACGCTTGCTCGCTCAGTGATGATGGCTTCCAGGTCTTGTAGTGAAAATGTCGTCATACCGGTTGATCCGTCGGGTCGAGGCGAACGGGGATGCCCGCAGCGGCCATGTGGGCTTTTGCTTGCCCGATTGTATAGGTGCCGAAGTGAAAAATCGATGCCGCCAACACACCGGTCGCATGGCCTTCGCGCACACCATCCACCAGATGGTCCAGATTGCCGACACCGCCGGACGCAATCACCGGCACGCGGACCGCATCCGCAATGGCGCGCGTAATACCAAGATCAAAGCCCGCCTTGGTGCCATCGCGGTCCATCGATGTGAGCAGAATTTCACCGGCACCCAATTCGGTTACCTTGCAGGCGAATTCGATGGCATCGATGCCGGTGCGCTCACGCCCGCCATGGGTGAATATCTCCCAGCGGTTCTCGCCTACGGACTTGGCATCAATGGCCACCACAATGCATTGATTGCCGAACTTATCGGCGGCAGCGGCGACAAAGTCCGGGTCTTTGACCGCGGCGGTGTTAATCGACACTTTGTCAGCACCCGCCAGCAGCAATTTGCGCACATCGTCGACCTTGCGCACACCACCGCCGACCGTCAACGGCATGAAGCAATGCTCCGCCGTGCGCGCCACCACGTCATAAATCGTATCGCGATTGTCCGATGAGGCGGTGATATCGAGAAAGCACAATTCATCTGCGCCCGCCGCATCATAGGCCTTGGCGCTTTCCACCGGATCGCCAGCATCGATCAGATCAACGAAATTGACGCCTTTGACGACGCGGCCATCCTTCACATCAAGGCACGGAATAACGCGGGCTTTCATGGTCATTGAGCTGCCTCCGCCGCGTCGATCCTTGTGTTTGCGCGTCCTCGCGGCAAAGCCGCTGCGGGCGACGCGTGACGGCCATCCTTCACATCAAGGCAAGGAATAACACGGGCTTTCATGGTCATTGAGCTGCCTCCGCCGCGTCGATCCTTGTGTTTGCGCGTCCTCGCGGCAAAGCCGCTGCGGGCGACGCGTGACGGCCATACTTCACATCAGGGCACGGAATAACACGGGCTTTCATGGTCATGACGTTTCACCGCGCAACACGGCCAAGGCTTCAGCCGGGTCGATGCGGCCATCATAGAGTGCGCGGCCAGAAATCGCGCCTTCCAGCTTGGCGGCGTCGGGCATGGTCAGGCGCACCACATCGGCCAGTGACGCCAAGCCACCGGACGCGATGACCGGGATGGACACCGCTTCGGCCAGATCGATGGTTGCGTCCCAATTGATGCCAGTCAGGATGCCATCGCGGTCAATATCGGTAAAAATGATCGCGGACACACCCGCGCCCTCAAACTCTTTAGCCAGCTCAATAACACCCAGTTCAGACGCTTCTGCCCAACCCTCGACCGCCACCTTGCCGCCTTTGGCGTCGATGCCGACCGCGACCTGGCCGGGGAACTTCTTGCAGGCCTCTTTGACAAGCGCCGGATCGCGCACGGCAATCGTGCCCAAAATCACCCGGGCCAATCCTTTGGAAAGCCAGCTTTCGATGTGGTCAAGCGTACGGATGCCGCCACCCAACTGCACCGGGTTTTTCGTTGCTTTCAAAATCGCTTCAACAGCCGCGCCATTGACGCTTTCGCCTTCAAACGCGCCATTGAGATCAACCACATGCAGCCACTCAAAGCCCTGGTCTTCAAATGCCTTGGCTTGGTCGGCGGGATCATCATTATAGATGGTTGCCTGATCCATCTCGCCAAGTTTCAAACGAACGCATTGGCCGTCTTTGAGGTCGATGGCAGGGAAAAGAATTTTAGACATGGCCAATGCACTCTTTTGGTTCTGCGTCCTCGCAGCAACGCTGCTGCGGGTGGCACGGGTGGCCGTCTTTGAGGTCGATGGCTGGGAAAAGAATTTTGTTGCTCATGGCCTCCACCTCAAAAAATTACCGATCAGAGCCAGGCCGAGTGTCTGGCTTTTTTCGGGATGGAATTGTGTGCCGAAACGGTTTTCGTGGATGACGGCGGCGGTCATTGCGCCACCATAATCACACTGTGCCACGACTTGCGCCGGATCCGTTGCGGCTAGGTGATAAGAATGCACGAAATAGGCATGCAGGCCATCAGCGCCGGTCTTGATGCCGTCAAACAAGGTGTGATCTTGGGTCAGATTGATCGTGTTCCAGCCGATTTGCGGAATGCGCAGGGAAGCGTCAGCAGGCTGCATTTCCACCACATCGCCCTGCACCCAGTCAAAACCGGCGGTCACGGTCTTTTCAAGGCCACGCGTCGCCATCAATTGCATGCCCACGCAGATGCCGAAGAACGGGCGACCTTTTGTGACAACCACCTCATCGATCGCCGCGCGCATGCCATCGACGGCGGCCAAGCCTGCCGCGCAATCGGCGTAAGCGCCGACACCCGGCAGCACAATCCTGTCTGCGTTGGCCACTGCATCGGGATCGGCTGTCAGATCGATTTGCGCATTGATTCCAGCCTCACGCGCGGCGCGCTCAAAGGCTTTGGTGGCCGAGCGTAAATTGCCCGACCCATAGTCAATAATCGCCACCCGCATCAGCTGTTACCCCATGGCGTGGCAAACAAAACTTCGTTTCTGTCTGCGCGCTTCGGCTTCATGGCAGGCACGAAGGGCTTGTGCACCAAAATATCTGACGAGGGATCAGCCTCCATCAGCCCGAAGCGAAGCTCCGCATCTTCTTGATTGTCAGCGGAAATGATGGTGGTCAGCGTTGCGCCACGCGCCAAATGTTTTTCAACAATCCAATGGTGGCCATCCAGCGCAATCCATAAGGCGGCAACGGTGTTGAACCCATACAGTGTAGCCAACCAGATTGCGGCCCCGCCCGACGCGAAAGCGCCGAGCGCCAAATAAGCGCCCGTCAACAATGCCGCTTCCAGCCATAGGCGTTTGACCAGCAACCAGGGCAGCGGAAACAACAGCGCCCAGAAACTGAAGCCGTCGCGCAAAATGCGATAGCGAACGCCATCGGCTTGTCGGCCGCCATGGTCAAGAACGAGAAATTGCTGGGCCATGGCTAACCGTTCAACGTGCCTTTTGTGGACGGCACACTGCCTGCCTGCCTTGGGTCGATTTCAACCGCTGTCCGCAACACGCGGGCCACCGCTTTGAAGCAGGTTTCGGCGATGTGGTGGCTATTGGCACCGTAGTGATTGGTCACGTGCAGGGTGATGCCCGCATGCTGGCTGAACGCCTGGAAAAACTCGCGCACCAGCTCCGTGTCGAACGTGCCGATCTTGGCGGTGGGGAAATTGACATCCCAGACCAGAAACGGCCGGCCCGACACATCAATCGCCGCGCGGGTGAGGCACTCATCCATCGCCAAGTCGAGACTGGCATAGCGGGTGACGCCGGCCCTGTCTGCCAGCGCCTTGTTGAGTGCCTGGCCGAGTGCAATGCCGGTGTCTTCAACCGTATGATGGTCATCAATGTGCAAATCGCCATCGGCTTTGATGTCCATATCGATCAGCGAATGGCGCGCCAATTGATCGAGCATGTGGTCGAAAAAGCCAATGCCAGTCGCAATCGTGCGTGCACCGGAACCATCCAGTGAGACGCTGACGGCAATTTTTGTTTCATTGGTATCGCGCTTGATGGACGCTGTACGGCTGGTCATGGCACACTTTCAGCTTGAGTGGGACAGATTGCCTCTTACCAAGGCTTTACAGACAATGCCAGTCGAGTGTTGCTGTTTGCATTGGCGGTGTCACTGCCTACATTGGGCCGACAGTTACACCGCAAAGGAACGATTATGAGCCAACACAGTCAATTGCCATCCATGCATGCCACAACAATCGTGACGGTGCGCAAAGGCGGCAAAGTTGTTATCGCCGGTGACGGTCAGGTGACCATGGGCCAAGCGGTGGTGATGAAGGGCAATGCACGAAAAGTACGCCGGATCGGCAAAAAGCAGGACGTGATTACCGGCTTTGCCGGTGCGACCGCAGACGCCTTTACACTGCTGGAGCGGTTGGAACGCAAGCTGGAGCAATATCCCGACCAGCTGATGCGCGCTGCAGTGGAGTTGGCCAAAGATTGGCGCACCGATAAATATTTGCGCAATCTGGAAGCGATGATCCTTGTGGCTGACAAATCGGTCACGTTGTGTGTCACCGGTAATGGTGATGTGTTGGAACCGGAGGGCGGCATTATGGCCATCGGCTCAGGCGGCAATTATGCGCTTTCCGCCGCGCGCGCCCTGGCGGACACGGATTTTGACGCTGAAGAGATAGCCCGGCGTGCCATGAAAATCGCCGCGGAAATTTGCGTCTACACCAATGACCATTTCGTCATCGAAACACTCGATGCTGAATAAGCGCGACAACGGCATACAAAGTCAGACACATGCCATGCTGACGCCGGAGCATTTGCGGCAAGCTGTTAATCGGCAAATCATTTCCGCGCAACAGTCAGATGCGCTTTTGGCGTTGGCATCATCTGACACCGTTGGTGGTTCAGCGGTTGCCGATACCGACGGCGAGAAAACGCAAGACTTCGGCGATGAAAACATTCGGTTGATCGGCGGCGGTAATGATCTGTTTGTTACCATCGGCATCATTTTGCTGGGTGCCGGGCTGTTTTTTGCCGTATCGACTTTTCTAGGCGAACAACCCATCGTGCTGTCGGTCGCCTTGGCTATCGCGTGCTGGGCGGTTGCGGAATTTGTGACACGCCAACACCGCATGCGGCTCTCATCCACTGTTTTGTCGCTGATGTTCACATCGGCCGTGACGACAGCCATCGCGCTTTGGGTGTGGCAGGTCTATGATCTGGCCTCCATCGATCAACCACTCAAGGTGCTGGGGTTGCGCCCGGTTATTGGCACGGCGGGCTTGGTGTTTTTTGGCACCATCATCGCGGCGGCCCTTGTCTATTTCTGGCGCTTTCGCGTGCCGATCTTGGCAGGTGTGGTTGCGGTTTCACTCACTGCCTTGGCGTTTTTGTTTGCAACGCTTGCCCTTTATGACGGGGTGACCAGCGGTTCTGTAGCGATACCGGCGCTTGATGATTTGCCCAATGTGCTGCGCGATGCGCTGTATGTGCCACTCATCTGCGGCTTGGTGGTGTTTGCGTGCGGTGTCGCGCTGGATTTGCATGACAGGGAACGCGTCACGATCTGGTCCGACTGCGCGTTTTGGCTGCATGTCGTTTCCGCGCCGCTTCTGGTGCATCCTCTGTTTATCATGGCGACCGGCCAGAATGTCATCGTCGGCGAGATTGAGCCGGGTCTCGACGCGACGATTTTGCTGACCTTGCTGATTGTCGTGTTTGTCTATGTGGCTTTGGCCATCGACAGGCGATCATTGCTGATACCGACATTGGCTTATTTCGGCACGCTGGGTATTTATTACCTCGTCAACAGCGCTGCCAACACGACCGGCATCCCGCCATTCGCGCTGATCTTGCTGGTTGTCGGGGCGCTGATCATGGTGTTCGGCGCTGGCTGGCAGCGCATCCGGCGCTTGATAATTTTGCCGACGGTGCCCACATCCGTGGTCAACCGTTTGCCTCCAATCAGGAATTGATGTGATGTCTGCCTTCTCCCCCCGCGAGACCGTATCTGAACTGGACCGTTATATTATCGGCCAGAAAGACGCCAAGCGCGCCGTCGCCATCGCACTGCGTAACCGTTGGCGGCGTCAACAACTCGATGCGAGTTTGCGCGAAGAGGTCATGCCCAAGAATATTTTGATGATCGGCCCGACCGGCGTTGGCAAGACAGAGATATCACGGCGGCTGGCAAAACTTGCCGGTGCGCCTTTTGTGAAAGTGGAAGCGACAAAGTTCACCGAAGTGGGCTATGTGGGCCGCGATGTTGAACAGATTATCCGCGATCTGGTGGAAATCGGCATCGGCCTGGTGCGCGAGACCCGCCGCGAAGAAGTTAAAGCCAAGGCGCATGTCAACGCGGAAGCGCGTGTGCTTGACGCATTGGTGGGCAGCACGGCCAGCCCGGCGACCAAAGACAGTTTCCGCAAGAAATTACGCGATGGGCTGCTGGACGACAAAGAGATCGAGGTTGAAATTGCCGACAATGCCAACCCGTTAGGCGGCTTGGATATGGGTGGCATGGGCGGCAATATCGGCATGATCAATCTCAGCGACATCATGGGTAAAGCCATGGGTGGCCGGACCAAAAAACGCAAAACCACGGTGCGTGAGAGCTACGATTTACTGGTGGCCGATGAGGCTGACAAACTGCTTGATGACGAGCAACTGACCCAGGACGCGCTGCGGCTGGTGGAAAATGAAGGCATCGTGTTTCTCGATGAAATCGATAAAATCGCGGTCACTGAAGGGCGTGGCGGCGCCGGTGTCAGCCGCGAGGGTGTTCAGCGCGATTTGTTGCCGCTGGTGGAAGGCACAACCGTTGCCACCAAGCATGGCCAGGTCAAAACCGACCATATTCTGTTTATCGCGTCGGGCGCCTTTCACGTGGCCAAACCATCGGACCTTTTGCCGGAACTGCAGGGCCGTATGCCGATCCGCGTGGAACTGCGCGCGTTGGAGAAAGATGATTTCCGCCGCATTCTTACCGAAACGGAAGCAAGCCTGATCAAGCAGTATATTGCTTTGTTGGCGACCGAAAATGTGACGCTGGAATTCACCGATGATGCTATTGATGAATTGGCTGAAGTTGCCGTCGGGCTGAATGCATCGATAGAAAACATCGGGGCGCGGCGGTTGCAGACTGTTATGGAGCGCGTTTTGGATACAATTTCATTTGAGGCTCCCGATAGGCCCGGCGAATCATTTATCATCGACCGTGCCTATGTGCGCGACAATATTGGTGCATTGGCGCAAGATACGGATCTGTCGCGGTTCATTTTATGACATGATCCATTCAGCGCGCCCGGTTCATGGCATTTTGACAACACAGTCGGCAGAACTTGGCGATCATGGCGTCACCATCTCGACAGCGACTTTTGGGAAAGCTAAGAGCAGGGCAAGGAGATTATGATGCTGTTTGGGGCGACATTAAACACCATTAAACCTGTGATGCTCACCGCGGCAATCATGGCAGCGATGGTTTTGTCGCCATCAGTTTCGGTCGCAGCGACCAAAGTTGCGCCGGGGAATTTCCACAGCGAACAACCGCCGATACCGCGCGCGTCTGCCAACCGCACACAAGCGCTCAACACCACCTACGACCGCAAATATGACAAGGTCGTTGCGCTGCTGCGCTCGGATAGAAATTTGATGGGTGACATCAAATCTGCGGCGACAAAGTTCAAAATCGATCCGATCCACATCGTCGGCGCGATTGTGGGTGAGCACACCTATAATGTCGACGCGCTTGACCGGGCGCAGACTTATTATGTGAAGGCGCTGGCCTATATCAAAAATGATATTCGCTTTGCCTATGATGGCGAGAGCGTTAGTGATTTCATCGCGCGCCCCCAATTTGAGCCATGCGCTGACCTTAAATCCAGCCGGTCTGTGTGGACGTGCCGCGAAAATGTTTGGGAATCCAAATTCCGCAACAAAACCGTCGACGGTCGTAAATTTCCCAATGACCGGTTTTCAGCGGTTTTCTTCCAGCCGTTTTTTGCCGGCCAGACGTTCGGCATCGGCCAGCTCAATCCTCTGACAGCGTTGATGATGACCGACCGTGTCAAAAAAGTAATGGGCGGTCGCGCTTTGGACCATGAGGATGGCAAGGATGTGTACCAAACCATCATGGACCCGAAGACTACAATTCCCTACATCGCCGCGACTTTGGCGCAGGCGATTGATGATTATAAAAACTATGCGGATTTTGACATTTCAGACAATCCCGGCCTGACAGCAACGCTGTACAATACGGGCCGCTCGGACCAGCGTGCGCGCGCTTT
>JBAUIL010000221.1:0-13089 GCA_049682915.1 Ahrensia sp.
CTGCTCCATGGATTGCTGATCAAGCGCGGAAAACTGCAGCTGCGTGGAAGGGGCCGAGGGGTCTGACACGCCTATTGCGCCGCCACACGCAGATGAGCCGGTGCATCGGGCAGGAACAATTTTACCATCGTGCCTGTTTCCGCTGATGAATGGATTTCCACGTCGCCGTCGTGGAGCCTTGCAAAGCTCTTGACGATGGAAAGGCCAAGGCCTGCGCCACGTGCGCGCCCGTTCGGAATCGTGTGGAAGCGTTCGAAAACCTGATCCAGCACATCATCGGGAATGCCTGGCCCTTTATCGCGCACGCTCAATGTAATACCCGCATGGTCAGCATCAGACGAGCGCACACAGCTAAACGGAACACTGGAGCCTTCGGGTGCGAATGCGGCGGCGTTTTTGAGCACATTGACCAGCATCTGGTGCAGGCGCTGCGGATCGGCAAATATGCGCCCGGCATCCTTGTCGACGCGCACCAGCAATTCGATTTCATGCTCATCAAAGAGTTCTTTGACGGTACCGGCTGCGGCATGCATCGCGTCAGCGACGTCAACCTCTTCCCAGTCCAGCGTCATGATGCCAGCATCAACACTCGCCAGATCCAAAATGTCGTTTGTCACAGCCAGCAGGCTGGCCGAAGACGCTTCGATGTGGCTGACATATTCGCTTTGAGCGTCGTTCAACGCGCCGGTGTTTGGCATTTTGAGCAGTTCGGTGAAGCCCATAATATTGGTCAGCGGAGAGCGCAGCTCATAGGAGACGTGCTGAATGAAACGATCCTTGATATCGGCGGCGCGTTCAAGTGCTTCATTGCGGTCACGCAGGGCCCGCTCAATTTGCTCGGGACCGGTCATATCGACAAAGGTCAGCATTGTTTGGCCATTGGGCAGCGGTACCGCGCTCCACGACAGCACCTTGTCACCGCGGTCAAAACGACCGGCTTCATTGGCGCGTTCGTCGGAAAATCCGGTGACGATGCCGGCAAATTCAGACCACATGGAATATTCGTCGGTGTCCGCATCAAACTGCGCGCGGATCGCTGAGATATGCACCGGCTGTTTGGCGATCGCTGGCTTGATGCCCCAGAATTTGGCAAATGCCGGGTTGCTCAAGGCGAGTTGACCATCGGCGGCAAAGACGGCCACGCCTTCAGACAGGTAGTCGAGGCTTTCGGTTTGCACCCTGAGAAGGGTCTTGTAGCGGCTTTCGAGGTCAATATGGTCGGTCAGGTTTTCAAAGACCCATGTCAAACCCGATTGTGCGTGCGGTGTCGCAATCAGACGCAAGGTGCGGCTGTCGGGCAGATACCAGATATGTTCAGCCGGTTCGATGGCTCGATAGGCGGACAACAGACCGTTTTTCCAATTTTGCCAATCGGGCTGCTCTGGCAGCTTGCCTTCGGTGCGCAGATGGGTGAGCAACAGCGAAATATCGGGCTCACTCTCCAACAGGCTTGTTTCGAAGCCCCACAGTTGTTTGAAAGCCTGATTGTAGAATTTGAGCCGCTGGTTTTCATCAAACATCGCCACGGCGGTGGTCAGACGGTCGAGTGTTTCTTCATGTGATCGGATTGTCTTGGACAGGCGCTTACGCACCAAATCCACTTCTGAGCGGTCTTCCGCAATGCCCGCACTGCCATAAGGTCCTTTGGCAACGGATGTGTGATACAGCATGCGGTCGCCGCGGACCACGGTCGATAGTTCCTCAACATAGGAGCCGTCACTTTGGACCCGTTGCTCCATCGCGGCCAAAGACTGGCCACCGAACAATTCCGCGCTGCGGTCATAGGACGGTGACAAGGCGTCTTTTTCCACCGCATCAAGATAGGCTTTGTTTGCCCAAGCCAGACGGGACGAACTTTCCCGCAACCAGACGGGACTGTCGATCTGATCAAGCAGGTTCTGAAATGTCTCCAGCGTGTCGTGGACTTGCGCATAGTTGGACCGCAACCGTTGATAGTCGGCGCGCTCACCGGCAATGTTAGCAAAGCGCACGATCGCACTGTCGGCCGATGTGCGCCCCTGAACATCGATAGGCATGCCGGTGGCGGTTTCAAACACATCGGTGAAGGGCTTGCCGTCAGACCGTAAATCGCTGATCGCTTGCTCCAGCCGGGCAGCGGAAAGAGGCTCCAACCAACGGCCGAAAGCGGCAAATGAGGCGCGCTGATCGGGCGCGCCGCAGCCTTTTTCAAGCCTGCCCAGCAATTCTCCGCGCGGGTCGGGACCGGTCCATATCAGCGCGGCCTGACCCTCGGCTGTGGCTAGCGCTTCCAGTTGGTTCAAGCGCGTGGTTGCCGTATTCAGCTTGCTGCGCAGCTGTTCATTGCCCTTGGCCAAACGTCCACGCTCACGCATCAACACCAGCGACGCCGCCAGGGCAGCCGTCATGGCGGCGGCAAAAAACCCGAATTGCGCCAAGTCAACCAAGTGAAACGGCCGACCGAAGACTTCAATCATGGCGCTTTCCTGGTCTTGTGCCGCAGCGCCCACCGTCAAAACCGGCAGCAGCGCGACGGTTGACGACAAGGTTCGCTTCAAGCGTTTGAACCGCACCCCCAACACGCCTGAAACACCACTCTTCATTTGCTAAATCCCACCAATTTCAGCCACGTTGAAGCCGGAATCCATCGATCCATGTTCCGGCGCCCCCACACAGCAAACCAGACCATCGCGACGACATACACTGCAACGAATCAGCCAACCATAACGCCACGCGGAATCGCCGTGAAGCACTTAGGTGAAGTTTCTTTCACACAAATAGAAAGGGCGGCCCGAAAGCCGCCCTCTGTCATGGGATAAATTCAAGCATTCAAACCGGTTTAGTAGCGGTAATGTTCCGGCTTGTAAGGGCCGTCCACCTTCACACCGATATAGTCGGCCTGATCCTGTTTCAGCTCGGTCAGCTTGACGCCGATTTTTGCGAGATGCAGGCGGGCCACTTTCTCGTCGAGCTCTTTGGGCAGAATGTAGACTTCGTTTTTGTAGTGGTCACCACGGGTCCACAACTCGATCTGTGCCAGAACCTGGTTGGTAAACGACGCTGACATCACGAAAGACGGGTGGCCCGTCGCGTTACCGAGGTTCAGCAAGCGGCCCTGTGACAACAGGATCATGCGGTTGCCTGATGGCATCTCATACATGTCAACCTGGTCTTTAATGTTGGTGACTTTCAGATTGCGGAGATTGGCGACCTGAATTTCATTGTCGAAGTGACCGATATTGCCGACAATCGCCATGTCCTTCATCTCGCGCATGTGCTCGATGCGGATGATGTCTTTGTTGCCGGTCGTGGTGATGAAGATATCCGCGTCTTTGACCGTGTCTTCCAAGGTGGTGACTTCATAGCCATCCATGGCTGCTTGCAGCGCACAGATCGGGTCGATTTCTGTCACTTTCACGCGGGCACCGGCACCGCGCAGAGATGCCGCCGAGCCTTTGCCCACATCACCATAGCCACACACGACAGCGGTTTTACCGGCCATCATGGTGTCGGTTGCGCGACGGATGCCGTCGACCAATGATTCCTTACAGCCATATTTATTGTCGAATTTCGACTTGGTGACCGAGTCATTGACGTTGATGGCCGGGAAAGGAAGCTGGCCTGCTTTGTGCAATTCATAAAGACGGTGCACGCCTGTGGTTGTTTCTTCTGAAACGCCGACGATGGCATCGCGTGTCTTGGTGAACCAGCCCGGGCTTTGCGCCATGCGCTTTTTGATTTGCGCCTTGATAACTTCTTCTTCTTCAGAAGCTGGCACCGGAATAATGTCTTCGCCAGCTTCCGCACGCGCGCCAAGCAGAACGTAGAGGGTCGCATCGCCACCATCGTCAAGGATCAGGTTTGGACCGTCCTCAAACATGAATGATTTATCGAGATAATCCCAATGCTCTTCCAATGTCTGGCCTTTACGGGCGAAAACCGGAATGTTGGCGGCGGCAATAGCGGCGGCTGCATGGTCTTGTGTTGAATAGATGTTGCATGATGCCCAGCGCACATCAGCACCCAGCGCAACCAGCGTTTCAATCAGAACCGCGGTTTGAATGGTCATATGCAGTGAGCCGACGATGCGCGCACCTTTGAGCGGCTTGTCGGCACCAAATTCCTCGCGGCATGCCATCAGGCCAGGCATTTCTGTTTCAGCGATATCGATTTCCTTACGGCCAAAGTCGGCAAGGCCGATATTGGCTACAATGTAATCTTTGTTGTCAGCCATGATGTAACTCCATAGGTGCGATTGATGCTTTGGCGCGTCCCTACCAGAGACAACGTCAAGACGCAATCAGCACATAAAGAAATGTTTATGTCGTGATATGTGACTATTCGTCTTCGCCGAAGCGGTCGCCAACCAGTGCTTCGAGCGCATCCAGCGCCGCTTCAGCATCCGACCCGGTTGCTGACACGCTGATGGCTGATCCCTTTGAAGCCGCCAATAGCATCAATCCCATGATGGATGCGCCCGAAACGCTCATGCCATCCTTGGCGACGCTGACATCGGCTTGAAAGCTTTCGACGCATTTGACAAAGCGCGATGAAGCGCGCGCATGCAGGCCGCGTTTGTTGATGATGGGCAATACACGCATTGCCATCTGCTTTTTACCAGTCATCCGCTGGTCAGCACCTGACTGGCTACATTGATGTATTTCTTGCCCGCTTCCTGGGCGGATTCCAGCACCTCGGCCATGGCGCCGGTTTCACGGGCCCGCGCGAGCTTGATCAGCATCGGCAGATTCATGCCCGCCAGCACTTCAATCGACCCGATATCAAGAATGGAAATGGCCAGATTGCAGGGCGTGCCACCAAACATGTCCGTGACAATAATAACACCGCGCCCCTGATCAACGGCTTTGACTGCGGCTATGATGTCGGAGCGACGCGCGTCCATATCATCGTCAGCATCAATACAAATCGTTTCAAACGCCTCTTGGGCGCCAACAACATGTTCAACGGCGCTTTTGAACGACGTTGCCAAGTTTCCGTGCGTGACAAGCACGACTCCGATCATATGATGCCTCCTCAGGCAGCTACCGACCATCGACCCGGTTTGGCCGGTTGACGCTTAGGCCTGTGCAGACCCAGCGTGAATCTGTAGCCGCCTTCGCCGCAAAGCTCAATACCAACAGGGCAAGCCAAGTGCGGCAAATATTGCCGAGCAGTTTGGCTCAGCTTGGCGGGCATGCAAACAAAGGTGCGGCACATCAAAACCAAGCAGTTTGACCATGTTGCCTTGTTGCACACGCTCTATCGGTCCAACGTCGTCGCTCAGATCGCAGACCAGCACCAACTTTGCCTCAGCGAGGGTGAGAGCTGCGCAGTCGACAATTCCATAGGGCCGCACTTCAATTTTTCCGATGATCGCGGCCGGACACCGCACGGCGAGATGAGCATCGTTGGTGCCATCAACGATCGTCTGATCGTCCGCAATCAGTCCGGCGACAAGACCCGATTGCCGGGCCCGGCGGATCAAGCTAAGCGCGAGAAAGGTTTTGCCACTGCCCGGCATGCCGCGTATCGCCACGCCTTTGGCATCAAGCGAAACTGTGGTCGCATGCATGAGTTGGCTGGCATTATCGGACACAACGGACGGCTTCTATCTCGGATTTGGGGGCGGCTGCGGTCATTGTTTTCGTTTTTGTTGCTGCGCCAGTTTGGGCAAGGCAATAGTGAATTGGGCGCCGGTGATCGCATCATCTTGATCGCGTAAATTGCTAGCCGTCAATGTGCCGCCATGACCTTCGATGATCTGGCGTGAAATTGACAGGCCGAGCCCGGAGTTTTGGCCGAACGCTTCAGCCTCGGGCCGGTCCGTGTAAAAACGGGCGAAGATGGTTTCGAAATTATCATTGCGAATGCCCGGACCATTATCGCGCACCCGCACCAGCACTTGGTCTGGTTCGGCGGTCAATTCAACATCGATCATGCCGCCGGGCTTGGGTACAAACCCTTTGGCGTTTTCCACCAGATTGGTAATCACCTGCCCCAAGCGCAGATCGTGGCCTTTGACCATATACGGGTTTTGACCCTTTGGCCGCGCCGGCGGTACGAAACGCACCGACACGTCTTCAGACATGGACTGGTCAAGCACCGGCACCATTTTATTGAGCAGATCGGCGACATCCACCGGCACCGCTTCTTCACGCACCATTTCCGCGTCCAGCCTTGACGCATCTGATATATCGGAAATCAACCGGTCAAGCCTGCGCACATCATGATCGATCACCTCAAGCAGTCTACCACGCACCGCATCGTTCTTTGCCAAGGGCAAAGTCTCGGCAGCGCTGCGCAGTGACGTCAGCGGGTTTTTCAACTCATGGCTTACATCGGCGGCAAAACTCTCAATGGCATCAATGCGCGCGTAAAGCGATTGGGTCATGTCACGCAATGCCACCGACAGATTACCGATTTCATCATTGCGGCCCGAAAAGTCAGGAATGGTCTCGCGTTCGCGCACCGAACGACGCACCCGCACCGCCGCTGCCGACAACCGCCGCAGCGGATTGGCGATGGTGCCGGCCAAGAGCATCGACAGGATGATGTTGACCAAAACGGCCACCAAAAAGACGCGGAACATAGCATAGCGTTCGGCGCTGACGATCTTGTCGATGTCGCCGCCAAGCGTCGACAATTGCAATACGCCCAGCACGGCGCGAAAACGTTGCACGGGCACCGCCACCGAGACGATCATTTCACCCTGCTCGGAAATACGCACGATTTGTGCGCGGCCCCCGGCCAAAGCGCTCATCACTTCGCCATAAGCCGTGCCGGAGCCGCCGGGCTGTTCGCGGTACAGCGGCAAGTCCGAACGGCGGAACAATTCCTTGACCCACTGGCCGCCTCGCTCCCTGAGACTTGGCGCTTCAGTTTGGTCGAGTTGCGGCAAGTCATAACGCAGGATTTGGCCGCTGGAATAAAGACGCTGGGAGTCCAATACCAAATTCGCATCCCGGTCATAAATGCGGGCGCGCGTGCGCGTCGGCGATACAAGACGCCGCAGCACCGGCGCAATCCGTTCAGGATTGAGCGGGAACTCCAGATTTTCGAAACTGTCAATATTGGGCACAATGGTCTCGCCCGCCTGCAACTCCAGCAGTTTTTCCGGATCAATCAACAAAGCGTTGGAATCGACACTTGCCGAAGACGCAATTGCGCCTGCGATGATTTCGCCCTGTGTCATGAGGCTCTCGACACGCGCGTCGATCAAGCCCTCGCGGAACTGGTTTAGATAGAGAATGCCCGACATCAAAACGCCGAGCGCCGCCATATTGAGAATGATGATGCGCCGGGTGATCGACGAGAACAGGAAATTGCCGAACAAAGCCCGCAAAGAGACACGTAACCCACGCCGCGCCACGCCGCGTGACGGGGTTTTGCGGCGCATGGCCGGAGAAGTTGTCTGGTCGCTTTCAAGCGTCATGGGACACTACTAGCACACATGGGCTTGGCGCGCTCAAGCCGCTTCCTTGAAGCGGTAGCCTACCCCATACAGCGTTTCGATCATGTCGAAATCATCATCGACGGATTTGAACTTCTTGCGCAACCGTTTGATGTGGCTGTCGATGGTGCGGTCATCAACGTAAACCTGATCGTCATAAGCGGCATCCATCAAGGCATCGCGGCTTTTAACCACGCCGGGCCGCTGGGCCAATGACAGCAGGATCAAAAACTCGGTGACCGTCAATGTCACCGGCTTGTCTTTCCACGTGCAGTTGTGACGCTCCTGGTCGAGCGATAAATGGCCCCGTTGCAGGGTTTGGCTGGCAACAGTCTCCGCGCTGCTGGCGGTCGCTGAAATTTCACGCGCCGCCGAGCGCCTCAGGATGGCGCGAACCCGCTCAATCAGCAGCCGCTGTGAGAAAGGCTTGGTGATAAAATCGTCAGCACCCATTTTAAGACCGAACAATTCGTCGATCTCATCATCCTTGGATGTCAGGAAGATCACCGGCAAATCGGATTTCTGCCGCAGGCGGCGCAACAGCTCCATGCCATCCATGCGCGGCATCTTAATGTCGAAAATCGCAAGCACCGGCGGTTTGGACAAGAGGCCTTCCAACGCGGAGGCACCGTCGGTGTAGGTTTCCACCCGATAGCCTTCCGCTTCCAAGGCGATGGAGACTGATGTCAAAATATTGCGGTCATCATCGACCAGCGCAATCGTTTGCATGAAAGTGTCACTCCTGCAGTGATGTCGTCGTATTGAACGCCAGCCTTGACGCCTAAAGATGGGATAAAATGTGGCATAGCTGCACAAAGCTGTCACCAGTGCGCGGCTTTGCATTTCCAAATCACCTTTGCGCGGATCGATCCGGTGTGAGCGCCTGTGATTTTGCCATAGCCTTAGACGAATGTTGATATTAACCTAAACAGGCCATGAATAAACACTGGATTTAAAACGATTGAACTCTTTTTCAAAATTTTAAATCGATTAATGATTTGAAGTTATTTAACAATTCTGGTCCACGGTGTCGTCTGCTCTTAAACAGGGAGTGGGGCGTGACGCTGACGTTACGCTGTTATTGCAACGAACATTTGTGGTACCAAAATCATGAAAACACACGGCGTATTCAACCCCGAGCGGGGTATCGAGGCGATTGGCATCAAGCAGGCTGGCCAAGTCTATTACAACCTGTCCGAAGCTGAGCTGTATGAATATGCTGTGGCACGTGGCGAAGCAAAGATTACTGAAAAAGGTCCGCTGGTTGCCTATACCGGTGAGCACACCGGTCGCTCGCCGAAAGACAAATTCATCGTCCGCGACGGTCGCGTTGATGACCATATCTGGTGGGATGGCAATGCACCGATGGAGCTTGCCGACTTCAACACGCTGCTTGCAGACTTTATCGCCCACACTGAAGGCCAGGACCTGTTCGTTCAGGATCTGATTGGCGGCGCTGATGAGGCAAACTCCATCAAGACGCGCGTTATCTGCGAAAAAGCATGGCACAATCTGTTCATCCGGAACCTGCTGATCCGTCCTGATCGCGGCGATCTGACATCCTATGTCAACGACATGACGATCATCGATCTGCCATCGTTCCGCGCTGATCCGAAAAAATATGGCTGCCGCAGTGAGACGGTGATTGCGGTTGATCTGACCCGCAAGATCGTACTGATCGGCGGCACAACCTATGCCGGTGAGATGAAGAAGTCCGTCTTCACCGCGCTCAACTACCTGTTGCCTGCCAAGGGCGTTATGCCGATGCATTGCTCGGCCAATGTCGGCCCGGATGGCGACGCCGCCATTTTCTTTGGCCTGTCAGGCACTGGCAAGACCACCCTGTCCGCTGACCCGGCCCGCACATTGCTGGGCGATGATGAACATGGTTGGGGCCCCAACGGCATCTTCAACTTCGAAGGTGGCTGCTACGCCAAGGCAATTAACCTGTCAGCGGAAGCGGAACCGGAAATTTACTCGACAACGCAGCGCTTCGGCACCGTGTTTGAAAACATCGTGTTGGACGAAAACCGCGAACCCGATTTCAATGATCGCTCACTGACCGAAAACACCCGTATCGCCTACCCGCTGCACTTCATCCCGAACGCAAGCGACACCGGCAAGGCGAGCAATCCGAAAAACATCATCATGCTGACCGCCGATGCGTTTGGCGTGCTGCCTCCGATCGCCAAGTTGACACCGGCGCAAGCCATGTATCACTTCCTGTCAGGCTATACCGCGAAAGTGGCTGGCACTGAAAAAGGCGTGACCGAACCTGAAGCGACATTTTCTACCTGCTTCGGCGCACCATTCATGCCACGCCGCCCGACAGAGTATGGCAATTTGCTGCGCCAGCTGATCGCTGACAATGAAGTCAATTGCTGGTTGGTCAACACCGGCTGGACCGGCGGTGCCTATGGCGTTGGCCACCGCATGCCGATCAAAGCGACACGCACATTGCTGAGCGCTGCTTTGAATGGTGCGTTGAACGGTGCCGAATACCGCGTCGACAGCAATTTCGGTTTCGAAGTGCCCGTCGCGGTCGATGGCGTTGATCCATCCATCCTTGATCCACGCACCACCTGGACCAATGGCGGCGACTATGACAAGCAGGCTCAAAAGCTGGCGGGTATGTTCCGCGACAACTTTGAGAAATTTGCCGGACAAGTGGATGTGGAGGTCAATGATGCCTCGCCTCAATTTCTAGAAGCGGCGGAATAGACGTCAAACTACGCTCCTATTGATGTTCCAAAAGGCGGCCAGCATGTCTGGCCGCTTTTTTTGTGCGCGTTTGCGCCCTATGATACCGGCTATGACCGAAACGCCGCACCACAAGCTGGATTTTCATCCCCTGACCGCCGATGAGGCCGAGCGCAATGCCCGCTCGTTTCATGCGTTGATGCAGCGCCGCCGCACGGTGCGCGATTTTGCCGACACACCTGTCGACAGGGTGATCATTGAACAGTGCATTGCCGCGGCAGGCACAGCACCGTCCGGCGCGAACCAACAGCCTTGGCATTTTTGCGCGATCAGTGCACCCGCCATCAAGAAGCGCATCCGTATCGCTGCCGAAGCCGAAGAGCAGGCGTTTTATCAGGGCCGTGCGGGCGATGAATGGCTGGATGCTTTAACGCCCCTGGGTACGGACGCGCGCAAGCCCTTTTTGGAGACAGCGCCCTGGCTGATCGTCATTTTCGCCAAACGCTATGGGGTAGACGCGGCCGGCCAACGCTTCAAACATTACTACGTCAACGAGTCCGTCGGGATTGCAACGGGCGTGCTGATCACCGCCTTGCACCAGGCAGGCCTTGCCACGCTGACACACACGCCGTCACCCATGGGCTTCTTGCGCGAGATTTGCGGTCGTCCTGACAATGAAAAGCCGGTCATTTTGCTGGTTGTCGGGCACCCCGCAAAAGACGCAACCGTGCCTGCAATTACCCGCAAGCCGCTGGTAGACATCAGCGATTGGATTGAGTGATGGCCTCGCGCGATCTGGTCATTTCAAACCGCGTTACTGTCCCCGGCTGGGCGCTGACGGAAGTGTTCAAACTGGCGGGCGGTCCCGGTGGTCAAAATGTCAACAAGGTGGAAACCGCTGTGCAATTGCGCTTTGCCTACAAGGCGAGCGGCATATTGACCGAACTGCAAACCACGCAATTGGAAAAGCTCGGTGGCTCACGCATCACAGCGGACGGGGAACTCCTGATTGATGCCAGCCGCTTTCGCTCACAGGACAGAAACCGGGAGGATGCGCGTGCCCGCTTGAAAGAGCTGATCAGCAAAGCCTTGCAGCCGCCACCGCCCAAACGGCGCAAAACCCGACCGACGCGCGGTGCCATTGAACGGCGGCTGAAAGCCAAGGCGATCCGCGGGTCAGTCAAAAAAGACCGCAACCGACCGCTCGGTGATGAGTGATTGGGTCTCGTCAGCCTTGCCAATTCAGGCTAGAGCTTGGAACGATTTACACGCGCCTGAAAATTGACGGCGCACATATAGGGAGTACGACGATGGGCTTTTTTGATTTTGTAAAATCAGCGGGCAAGAAACTGGGCTTTGGCGATGACGAAGCGGACAACGCGAAAAAACTGAAAGACGAGCTTGATTCGCATGGGCTTGGCACCGACGCCGTGCAGGTTGAAGTCAAAGGCGACACCGCCATCATCCGCGGCGCGGTGGAAGATCAATCGATCTTTGAAAAAGCCATTGTCGCCGTCGGCAACACGCTGGGTATTTCAAAGGTTGAGGCCTCTGAATTAAAGGTTGTCATGCCCGATAGCGGTATGAAGCTGGATGCAAGCGCCGATATGAATGCGCTGATTGCCGCTGCAACGCCTGCCAAGGAGCCGCGCTTCCACACCGTCGAAAAGGGCGACACGCTTTGGGCGGTATCGGAAAAAGCCTATGGCAATGGCTCGAAATATGAGATCATTTTTGAGGCAAATAAGCCGATGCTGTCGCATCCGGACAAGATTTATCCCGGCCAGGTATTGCGCATTCCTGATCTCGACGCGGCATGATCTCACCAAATGCCAGCAGCGCGGCTTGAGCCGTGAAAAGCCTACCCGACGGTCTGCGCCATATACCGATGGTGCTTTCTATCGCCGAGCAGAACGCCTTGGTGGATGATATCCGCGCTGTTGTGGCACAAGCACCCCTGTTTGTGCCGACAATGCCCAAAACCGGCAAACCGCTCAGCGTGCGCATGACAAATTGCGGTGCGCTGGGCTGGGTCACCGACAAGACTGGTGGCTACCGCTATCAAGCCACGCACCCGACTACGGGTGATCCGTGGCCCGCCATGCCCGAGCGGCTTTTGGCACTGTGGCAGCAGTTTGCTGCATATGACCCCATGCCGGAAGCGTGCCTGGTCAATTTTTATGAGCCAAGTGCGAAAATGGGCCTGCACCAGGACAGAGATGAGCAGGACTTCGACGCGCCGGTGGTTTCGGTGTCGCTGGGCGATGACTGCCTGTTTCGGCTAGGCGGCACCACGCGCGGCGGCGCCACACAATCCATCCGTCTGGGTTCGGGCGATATTATTGTCATGGGCGGGGCGGGCAGGCTTTGCTACCACGGTGTCGATAAGATTTATCCAAACACATCGGCGCTTTTAAAAAACGCCGGGCGCATCAACCTCACCCTGCGCCGGGTGACCAAACCTTAGAGTCAGGCTCTAGAGTTTGCGCAACAGAACCGATTCAACCAAGTGATTGTCGCCCGTGCGCATGATCAAATCCGCGCGCGGACGGGTTGGCACGATGTTTTCGCGCAGATTTTTGAGGTTGATATTGGTCCACAAACCTTCAGCCACCGCCTTGGCCGCATCGGCTGATAATTGCGCGTAGCGATGGAAAAACGACTGCGGGTCCTGAAACGCGGTATCGCGCAGGCGCATGAACCGGTTGACATACCAATCATGGATCACCTGCTCTTCGGCATCAATGTAGATTGAGAAATCAAAAAAGTCCGACACGAAAGGCACGGTGCGGCCATCTTCTGGCAAATCTCGCACTTGCAGCACGTTAATGCCCTCGAAAATCAAAATATCTGGGTGTTCAACGGTTTTGGTCTCATTGGGCAGCACATCATAGACCAGATGCGAATAAAGCGGCGCCTGCACGTTCAGTTCGCCCGCCTTGATCGACGTTAGAAACCGC
>JBAUIL010000222.1:0-7206 GCA_049682915.1 Ahrensia sp.
TGCGTCGATCCGGTGTGAATGCCATGCGCCAAAACGTTGCTGCCATCTGCTCAAGCGATGGCAGCAATTTGTCAGCCGGGTTGTCCAAACGGCGGTAGTGACTTGCCACCGCATAGGCGATCAACGTGGCAGCAAAAGGGATTGCTGCCAGGATGAGCGCGGCTGGACGTCCGGGCTTTTTGTTGATGAGGCGCATGGCTTAAGTCAGCTTTGGCTTACAGGGCGCCAGCGGCGGCCATTTCCATGTAGCTGGTATCGAACCGCAGCTTCACATTGGCTTCATCGCCATAAGTTGAGCCATCGGGGAATGCGATACCGACGAATTCCGGCGATGGCGCGCCCTCACCCAAGATGCCTTTGTCGAATAGAAACTCGGCGACGAATTTCATGGTTTCGGGCAATTCGGCCGATTGGGTGAACTCAACCGCTTCAGCAGGCTTGTAGAACATTTTTGTGGTCGCGAGCTGCGCGTTGTAACCGGCGAGGTCTGTGCCAGAGGCGACGGCCATGTCTGTCAGTGCGGCCTCATCGCCCGCTTCCATCAGCGCCATCACTTCGTACCAAGCGCCGGTCAGCGCTTTGCCGAAATTTGGATTGGCGGCCAGCGTTTCGGTGTTGACCATCATCACATCAATGATTTCGCCGGGAATATTGGATGAATCAAATACTTTGGTGGAGCCCGGTGTCGCTTCGATCTCTGAAAGGAGCGGGTTCCATGTCACGACAGAGGTGACATCGTCGGTTGCATAGGCGGCAATCATGTCGGCGTCAGATGTGTTGACGACAGTCAGATCACGCTCGGAAAGGCCTGCCCCTTCTAAAGCGCGTGCCAGCAGATAATGCGACACCGACAGCTCAACCAGATTGACATTTTGTCCCGCCAGATCAGCGACTTCTGAACCTTCTTTGAGCACAATGCCATCATTGCCGTTGGAGAAATCGCCGACGATCAACGCCGTTGTGTCGACGCCGCCACCGGCAGGGATGGACAGCGCATCCATGTTGGTCATCGAGCAGCCGTCATATTCGCCTGCGGTGTATTGGTTGATGGACTCGACGTAGTCGTTGATTTGGACGATCTCGACATCGATGCCGTATTTCTCGGCCCACTTATCCATAATGCCAGAGCTTTCCAGATAACCCCATGGCATCCAGCCGACATAGATCGACCAGCATACGCTGAATTCAGTCTTTTCTTGCGCCATAGCCTGCGGCACCGCGCTACCGAAAGTTGCACTCAGAATGGTTGCCGATGCCAGTGCCGCTACTTTGATTGATTTCATCATTCTACTCTCGCCTCTCTGATCGAACGACCGTGGCCGTTTCATTGATGGAGGTTTGAGCGCGCATTCCGGGAGGAGGTCTGCGCGCGCAAACCTGTACAGTCTCTCCCGGGATTTTGCCCCGCCGTGTTGCCAGCCTATCTGGGCTGACTGATATCTCTTGGACCTGCGCTTCATGGCTGAAGCCGGAACCCTAGACATCCGCTGCACAGCCAAAGCAAAGCAATAGGCGTGCCAACCCATACAGCCATTGAATCTATTGACTATTTTGGGATGCCGCTCGATTTTCTGCCGCGGTTTCGCTCAAATAATACGCACATTTATCTTTGTGCCCATTTTTTAACCGGTAGCCGCAGCACGCTACTGACGCCGATTAACGGGTCAGTAAGCAAAAACCGACTATTGTTGCCGCATCAGTTAAGGGTACAAGTATGTTTGATCAGGCCGTTGGGTGCGTGTTTTTAGTGGAAGATAGCAAACACGATATTGCTATTTTCGAGTACGCGGCGCGGCGCATGCATTTTCCCATTACGCTTCGCAAACATATGTCCGGCACGTCGGCGCTTGCTGAAATCAACTCACTGCATCTGCTGGATGATGCTCAATTGCCTTCGCTTTTTATTCTGGATATCGCCATACCAGATGTTAATGGGGTCGAATTGTGCAAGCGGATTAAGGAAGTCTACGCCGCGCGCGGCATGGAAACACCCGCGATTGTTTTCTTGACCAGTCGGCCGACCGAAGAGGCGCTGAAACTCAGTCTCACTTCACCGCATATTGAAGTGCACGAGAAACCGACCAGACTGTCAGATTATCAGAATATTTTTCAAGCCATGTTCTCACTGACGCTCAATACTGGCAGACAGGGTTTTGAACCAATGGCCGCATCGGCCTGACCCACATCAATGCCTGCTTTTTTAAGCGCTGCCGATAAGGCGCGCGCTGAAAAGGCTGTCTTCTCAACAAACACACCATTGCCAATAGCGTCCAGAAATGGCGCCACAATGGACGGATGTACGCTTGAGAGAACCAAAACTGCGCAGGCAGGCTGCGTAGCGTCGAAATACCGAAGCAGAGACATGGGCGTTCGCGGGCCAACATAGTAGTCTAAAATCGCGATATCATACTTCGCTTGCGCCAAGGCGTGATCAGCGGCATCGATGGTCGCCACATGGTCGATGACCAATCTGTCATGGCCAAAAATCTGTAGAAGACAGTGCTTGGTGTACTCGAAATCCATTGCATCGTCATCAAGCAAAAGGCATTTAAGGTGCCTTTCATTGGAAACAACAATCACAGCCCATCGCCTCCACTTGCGAATCACCACGAAATAATAACAGCTAATCAGTGGCTTGCCTAATATTGTTAAACAGAAGCGTTGTGCCGTGGCCGCGGCTTGATGAAATACCTGCTTGCCAACCCATGGTTTCGGCTGCGTCTTTCACCATCGCCAGGCCGAGACCCGTACCCTGT
Source organism: Ahrensia sp. (assembly GCA_049682915.1). GTDB lineage: Bacteria > Pseudomonadota > Alphaproteobacteria > Rhizobiales > Rhizobiaceae > JBCDLI01. Next base: position 2,757 of record JBAUIL010000222.1, read on the forward strand.
GCAGAACTGTGCTCCCGCATACGGCTGAAGGCCCCGAATGGGTCGTCACCGTGATCATCGAACCCGCTGCCATTGTCTGCAATTGTCAGGCTATCCACACTCTCTTCAGAGCGTTCAATGGCAAGTTTGATCACCAATGGCCGATCGTGATGTCTATACTTGTAGCTATTGCCCAAGGCATTGCGCAGTATCAAATCGAGCAGGCGGCGGTCGGCATCAAGCGTTGGCACACCTGAAAACTCAAATTGCATCTCCAAGTCCCGAAGCAGACCCTGTTTAAGGTCATTGACAGCGGCCTTGATTTCTATTTCTTCAAATTCTGGTTGAAAATGCTGAAGTTTTGCCAGTGTTAAGAGGTCTTGAACCAGATCAATGCTTTCGCGGGCGGAAACACGAATAGCATCGACCGCCGTCGCGATTATGCCCTGCGCTTTGGTGCCAAGCTCCAACTCAATAATATCGGAGAAGCTCGACATCCGGCCCAGCGGCCCCAGCAAATCATGTGCTGCCACGTGCGCAAATTGCTCCAAACGGCGGTTGGAGGTTTGTAAAGCGTCAGCTGCCTGCGCGAGTTCGACATGCTGGCGCGAAAGCGTAGCCATCACGGCCGTTGCGACCGTGACATCCTGCATGGTGACATAGGTTTCCAGGTCACCATCCAACGATTCCAGCGAAAAAACGGATGCATCAACAATCGATATGTTGGTGCTTTGCGGGCTGACAGCGGTGCGAAAAGATACCGTCTCACCAAATGCGCGTGCTGAACCGTGCCAATAGCTTCTATGGGTACGACAGAAAGCTTTGATCCACGCATTCACATCCGCATCATCAGCCAGCCACGCATGCAACTGATCGGAGACCGCAATGACTGTGCCATCACTGCCCAATGCAAAAGCCAGAACCGGTGATTGGCGATAAATCTCTTCGAAACGGGCGCGCTCTTGCGCCAACAGGTCATCGAGATAGGCCTGTTTCCGCCTATTGCGAAGCCGGTCTGCATCACCGCCGGTGTTGGTGAAATTCGGCGTGACAAGCAACAGGCCGGACTGGCTATCGCGTGACAAGCCAATGCTGAAATCCAATGGCAGCCCACCGGCTTGATTGACGGCCACAACGCCTTCGAGACGCGTTGGCTGGGTCGCCATCGTCGGATCGGTGAATATGTCTTCAAAGCCGCTCAGCACCGGCAAACATGTAAAAATGTTTGCCCCCACTTCAATGCCTTTCAAGTGGCTGGCAACTATCTGGGCCACTGTTCCATCTTTATCAAAAACAACGAAATCAGCCAGGCCGGCATTCACCCATGCGCTGAACTCGGTCTCAGATGCATTGGCCATCAGCCCTCACCTCTGGCATCAATAAGCCGGATCAGCGATGTGAGCGCATCCTGCAGCCCACGGCCGTCAAGCGCACTGGTGAGGGAAATGTAGTCGCATTCATCTTCAACCCGCTCCACCATATCATGCGACGGCTGCTTCAAATCGGTCTTATTGATGACACCAATATAGGGACGGCCCGGCAGATAATCCTGCATGGCCTCGGCCAATTCGATCAGCGTTTCAGCAGTGCGCGGCCGTTCAACATCACACACCAGCATGGCAGCGTCGGCCCCACGGGCATAGGGCGATGAAACAATACCAGCTTCCGCGTCGCCGTCTGTGTCCCACAAAACGATCTGACGTGGCTTGCCATCCACCGGCCAACTGAGTTCATGAAGCTGCACACCCAAGGTGGACTTATAGTCGCCATCAAACTCGCCAACCGTCAGACGCTTGATAATCGAACTCTTCCCCACGGCCATTGCACCAAGAAACAGAATCTTGAGCGGCTTTTCGGCCATATCAACGATCCCTTTCCAGCACTCGCACACGAACCTGACGCGCTACAACTCCGTTGACATCTGCAACGGCCCCTAGGCCTTCGGCATTGAGGATCTCCTCTGGCAATCCTGCTTCAATGAGTTGGTTCCTGATGTAGTTGGCACGCTGCAAAGAAATGCGCTGGTTGATCTCATCGGATCCTGTTTGATCGCTGTATCCTTGTATGAGCAACCCAAAGCGATGTGTTGTCGCCAGCTCTGCCATTTGCTGAATTTGGCTGGCCATCAGGGCTGGATCTTCTGGTAGGCTCTCGTCGGCAAAGCGCAAGCGCAATGCCTCAAGAAAACCCGCAGCACTACGCGCTTGAGCCGCCGATAAATCGGCTAGTTGCTGTTTAGCCAGATCAAGGCCGCGCTGGCTTTCTTCAATGGCACTTTGTTGCGTTTGTAAATCAGCGCTCATTCTCGCGAAAACTTCAGCGCTGTTGCTCGCGCCTTCGACCATTCGCTTATCCAAGGAAGCCAAGGCATCGCGCTGTCGTGCGATTGCGGTATTCAAGTTTTCGATTGAACTGGCTTGCTGATCAGCAAGATCGCCTTGGGCAGCCAAGACTTCTGCCTGATCAGACAGCTGCGAACGCATCGTCGTCAAAGCCGACAAAATGCCTTCGATGCGCTCGCCCAATGCAGCCTGCTCCACTTGAAGGTCACTGCTTTGATCCCGCAACTGTTCAGCAATGGCGTCGAGGCTCGCATTGAAACCCACCGAAATATTCTGATTTTGTCGCTGTAGACTTTCCTCAAGCTCTGAAATTCCCTGTGCCAGCGTGGATAGCTGCTCGGTAATTTCGGTGCGTGTATTGGACAAATCCGTGGCGCCAGCGACGGGCTGCGTGAGATTGTTCAGCGTTATGCCAGCTTGCGCCAGTTGCGCGCGCACAGCGTTCAACGTGAAATCGGGCGGCACAAGCCCGCGCACTGTGATCGTCCGCTCCAGCCTTGCATTTTCGATTGAAGGCGCGTGGAAAGGTGCCTGCTCGCCAACGGTCTGTGTGACCATTTCAACGTTACCAGAAAACCAAACCCGGTCCCAAATATGCCATGCCAGCAAACCCAGCATGACAAAGGCTAACGCCGCAAAGAAGTACTTCGCTGAATTTGATTGTCCTACGGCCGGGTATTGCTCCGCTTGCGGTAAAGATAGCAGGTCAACATCCGCGAGCGCTGCATGCTCTTCCGTGTTTTCAATGATCGTTTCGAAACATTCATCAATGTGGTGGGCCGCATCGGCGTGCATTGCGCCGGTGTGCTCGACCACCAGCATGTGCCGTGCTGAATGGCGCAATGCCACCTGGCGCCCGTTAAGGTCCAATGTCCGCAACTCAGCATCGGGCCCATCATAGTTTTCGGCGGTGAACGTTGAGATTGCGGCGAACATTGAAGAGACAAGCGTCGATTCTTCATTGCGTTGGGATGAGGTATCAGACTGCCAAGCGAAAACCAGCGTTCCGCTTTGGCGGTCGATTAACAACCCGCGTTCAAGCACTAGCCTGTCGCGGCTTTCAGCAATCAAAAAGCTGCTCGCAGGCTTGCGAAAAATGATGCTTTTGACATGCGCTTTCAGCAATGCCGGCGATGTGAGCGCGTCAAGCCGCTTGTTGATGTCAGAGATAAGCGTGCTGAAAGAGTCGCGCACCGCCGCACGAACCATGCGTCCGGTGATCGGGTACAGCGCTTCGACCATGTCTTCACGCGAATTGACGATCTCACGGCGAATACTTTGAACGACGGCGGGTGATATCGCGCGGGCGACCGCCTTGGGGTCATTACGCTCCGCACGTTTCAATGCCTTGGCGAGTTCAGCCGTCAACCGCTCAGCAAAACCATCTTTGGTCACAGCCGCTGATAGCGCTTCTTCCAAAGCTGCGGTGCGTTCATTCAGTTGAACCCGGTCATCAGCAAGCAGCAATGCGCGGAGCCGATCAAGATCATCGGCCTTGGCCGGAGCGACATGCTCTGTCATTTCAACTCCACTCACCAATCTGCCTAGGGTCACAAGCCTGACAGACCGCCAATGTCGCGCCCGACTTGCTGGATCGCCTGACCAACTTTGGCAAAACGCTCTCTATGCTCAGCGTCTGTTTTTGAAAGCGCATTGTTCAATTCGCTCTTCAAATCCTTGATCGACTTTTCAAGCTCGCTGCGCATCTGCTGCATTTCCGTGCGGATCTCAGCCAGCTGCCCTTCGATCGTGCGCTGCTCCTGGCCGAACAGCAGCTCTCTTACTTGATCAATGGTCGGTGCGGGCGCTGCGCCGTTAGGTGTCTTTTGTTCTGCTGACATTGCAGTGTCTCCAACGTGATTCGCTTTGAGAGTAAACGATTTTTTCGAATTTCGCACGCTTTCAGCGCGTCGGACGGGTGGCCGGTTGCATGGTGCAACCCGGAATAGAAACGGGCGAGTAAGCAGCGTTCCATCAGCGCCCGGAATGCACGACGTTTTAGAAAACCAGACAAAGAAAAACCCGGCAGTTGCCTGCCGGGTTTTTCCATTCTCATCTAATCAGCAGATTAGAAAGAACGTGTGAAGCGGATACGGCCAGTTGTTACGCCGTCGCCGTTAACTTCCAGA
>JBAUIL010000223.1:0-11854 GCA_049682915.1 Ahrensia sp.
ACCGCATCGGGCTTGAAAGCCCACGCTCTGTGCTGGTCAACGCCACCGCGATGAAAGACACCGACCGCAAGGCGCACGAAGCCAAGCGCGAAGAGCTGCGCGCCCAGCATTCCGGCGCGGCGCTCAACGAAGCGCTTGACGCGCTGGAGCTGGAATGGCGCGATGGCACGTCCGACCGCAAGCAGCGCTATATGGGCCATGCTTTGGGCTTGGCTGCGGCTGCGCTGGACGAAGTGGGCCTGCCTGCGATTATTCGCCCGTCCTTTACGCTGGGCGGCACTGGCGGCGGCATCGCCTATAACCGCAACGAGTTTTACGCGCTGGTGGAAAGCGGGCTGGATGCCTCACCGACCACCGAAGTGCTGATCGACGAGAGCGTGCTGGGCTGGAAAGAGTATGAGATGGAGGTTGTGCGCGACAAAGCCGACAACTGCATCATCATCTGCTCGATTGAAAACATCGACCCGATGGGCGTGCACACCGGTGACAGCATCACAGTCGCCCCTGCCCTGACGTTGACCGACAAAGAATACCAGATCATGCGCAACGCTTCCATTGCGGTGCTGCGTGAAATCGGCGTTGAGACCGGCGGTTCCAACGTGCAGTTTGCGGTCAACCCGAAAGACGGGCGCTTGGTGGTCATCGAGATGAACCCGCGCGTGTCGCGCTCGTCCGCTTTGGCCTCAAAAGCCACCGGGTTTCCAATTGCGAAAATCGCGGCCAAGCTGGCGGTCGGCTACACGCTGGACGAGTTGGACAATGACATTACGGGCGGCGCGACGCCCGCGTCGTTTGAGCCGTCGATTGACTATGTCGTCACCAAAATTCCGCGCTTCGCGTTTGAGAAATTCCCCGGCGCCTCATCCACGCTGACAACGGCCATGAAGTCGGTCGGCGAAGTCATGGCGATTGGCCGCACCTTTGCGGAGTCACTGCAAAAGGCCTTGCGCGGCCTTGAAACCGGCCTGACCGGTCTGGACGAGATTGAAATTCCCGGCATCGGCGAAGGCGACGACAAGAACGCCATCCGCGCGGCACTCGGCACACCGACGCCAAACCGGCTGCGCCAGGTGGCACAGGCCATGCGGATGGGCTTTACCGATGAGGAAATTCATGCGGCTTGCTTCATCGACCCGTGGTTTCTGGAACAGTTGCGCGCCATCGTCACCATGGAAGCGCGCGTGCGCACCCATGGCCTACCAGCCGATGCAGCGAACCTGCGCAACCTGAAGGCAATGGGTTTTTCCGACCAGCGTTTGGCCACTTTGGCAGGCGTTGATGTATCGACCGTGCTGGCCGCGCGCGAAGGGTTGAATGTGCGTCCGGTATTCAAGCGTATCGACACCTGCGCAGCGGAATTCGCGTCACCCACGGCCTATATGTACTCCACCTATGAGACACCGTTTGCCGGTGCGCCGCAAAGCGAAGCGCAGATTTCCGACCGCGAAAAAGTCGTTATTCTGGGCGGCGGGCCAAACCGGATCGGCCAGGGCATCGAGTTTGATTATTGCTGCTGTCATGCATCCTTTGCGCTGCGCGATGCAGGCTATGAATCGATCATGATCAACTGCAACCCGGAAACCGTGTCGACAGACTATGACACTTCAGACCGGCTGTATTTTGAGCCGCTGACCGAAGAGGACGTGCTGGAAATCCTCAAGGCTGAGCAAACCAGCGGCACGCTAAAGGGTGTCATCGTGCAGTTTGGCGGGCAAACGCCGCTGAAACTAGCCAACGCGCTGGAGGCGGCGGGCATTCCCATTTTGGGCACCGCGCCGGATGCCATCGATCTGGCGGAAGACCGCGACCGCTTCCAGAAACTGCTGATCAAGCTGGACCTGACACAGCCCAAAAACGGCATTGCGCACTCGGTTGAGCAAGCGCGGATTATTGCGCTCGACCTCGGCTTTCCGCTGGTGGTGCGCCCTTCATATGTGCTGGGTGGCCGCGCCATGCAAATCGTGCATGAGGAAAGAGCACTGGATAGCTATCTGCTTCAAACCGTGCCGGAGCTGATCCCCGAGGACATCAAGGCCAAATATCCCAATGACAAGACCGGACAGATCAACACGCTGCTCGGCAAAAACCCGCTGCTGTTTGACACGTATCTGTCGGGCGCGACCGAGGTGGATGTAGACTGCCTGTGTGACGGCAAGGACGTTTATGTGTCGGGCATTATGGAGCACATTGAAGAAGCCGGTATTCACTCCGGCGACAGCGCGTGCTCGCTGCCGGTGCATACGCTTTCCGATGCGGTCGTCGAAACGCTGAAAGTGCAAACAACGGCTTTGGCAAAAGCGCTCAATGTCGGCGGTCTAATGAATGTCCAGTTCGCCATCAAGGATGGCACCATCTTCATTCTGGAAGTCAATCCGCGTGCTTCGCGCACGGTGCCGTTTGTCGCCAAGACAATCGGCCTGCCGATTGCGAAAATTGCCGCGCGCATCATGGCGGGCGAAACGCTCGACAGCGCCGTCGGTCATTATGGTGAGCAGGTCGACAGCAATGCGATCAAACACATCGCGATCAAGGAAGCAGTGTTCCCGTTCTCCAAGTTCCCCGGCGTCGACACGCTGCTCGGCCCGGAAATGCGCTCAACCGGTGAGGTTATGGGCCTCGACTATGACTATCCAATCGCTTTTGCCAAAGCGCAATTGGGTGCAAGCGTTGAGCTGCCCAAGGCTGGCAATGTTTTCATTTCAGTGCGTGATGAAGATAAGCTTGGGATATTGGAAACGGCCAAGCGATTTGCATCGCTGGGTTTCGGTGTACTGGCAACCGGCGGCACCCAACGCTTTCTGGTGGAAAACGGTGTTGACGCCAAAAGGATCAACAAGGTTCTGGAAGGCCGTCCGCACATTGAAGACGCCATCCGCAACCGGCAGGTACAACTGGTCATCAATACGACCAGCGGCAACAAGGCGCGGTCAGACTCCAAGTCGCTGCGTCGTGCTGCGCTTGAAAACAAGGTGCCTTATGTGACCACTGTGGCGGGCTCTGTGGCAAGTGGTGAGGCCATCCAAGCGCTGGCCAAAGGCAAGCTGGAAGTGCGCCCGTTGCAAAGCTATTTCAACTGAGCACCAAAGGGTCAGCAGCCTCCAGTCAGGACATGTTACGCGGTGCGTTGCAGGTTGAAACGCATCGCATGCAGCTTGCGATAGGCTTCTGCGGATGCCGGCAGGTGGTTGCGCGTCGCGGTCACATAGGCCTCGGTGTCTGATCCGGCCATGGCTTTGATGATCTCAAAGTGCTGCGCCACAACCGTGTTCATATGATCGCTGTCCTGGTATTTGACGACCCGCACGGTCTGCGCGATGCGTGATGCTTCCTCAATAAGGGTAATCAACCGGGCGTTGCCGCACACGGAAAATTGCAGCGCGTGAAAAGCTTTGTTGAGGTCAAAGACGGCGCGGAACTCGCCCTTTTTCAATGCCGTTTCATGCTGCTTGGCCAGGCGCGTCAGATCGCCGATCACAGGACGCTCAACCGGCAAAGGTGTGGCGCGCGCGGCGGCAGTCTCCAGAATGATCCGAACAGCGTATAAATCGTCCACCTCGTCGGGTGTGAAGTCCACGACCTCAACGCCGCGGTTGGACTTGTGCACAAGCAGACCGCGCCTTTCCAACTCTGAAAACGCCGCGCGAACGGTGTGACGTTTGGCTTCGTAACGCTCCATCACACGGTCCTCGATCAGCCGCGATCCGGAAGCAAACACACCGAAAATGATATCAGTTTCAAGACTTTCGATCAATTCGTCGGACATTGGCCACCTGTGCGTTTGTCAAACAAATGCCATGGCACAATCATATTTGCAATTAAAAATGGAATAAGATTATCAATAATTACATTGACAAAATTTTGAATGTCCGACACGCTTGAGGTTCCAAAGGGAGGAAAACATGAAATTAGCATCCAGCATCGCAGCGCTTGCTGCGACCTTGTTCGCCACGACTGCACTTGCCTGGACCCCGACGGAAGGGAAACCTTACGACGGCCAGGTGGTAAAGGTCTTGGCGGTGAAATCCAGCCAGTTTGAAGCGCATGAAGCGCGCGTTGCTGCATTTGAAGAAGCAACAGGCATCGACGTCCAGGTGGATTATGTGCCTTTTCCGAATATGAAAGAGGCGCTCGCCGCTGAAATGATCGGCGGCGGTGACTATGATGTCGTCTCCATCATGGATCAGTGGGTTCAGTCGCTGTCAAACCTGGTGCAGCCCATCGACGAGGGCATCGCCGCGCAGGGTAAAGACTTGTCCAACTATCCGCCTGCACATATGCGCCACGGCATGATCGACGGCAAATTGGTGGGCATTCCGCTGCGTGGTCACGTGCAACTGCTGTTCTACCGCGATGACGTGTTGAAAGAAGCAGGCGTTGAAGTGCCGAACACGTGGGAAGAGGTTATTTCTGCCAGCAAGGCAATTCAGGAAAAAACTGATCTTTCAGGCATCGCCCTTCCCTATGGTAAGCTGAATGGCCAAAACCTGATGGTCTGGATCAACCTGCTTTGGGGCAATGGCGGCCAGATGTTTGATGACGAAGGCAACCCCGCTTTTGCAACGCCTGAAGGTGCCGCCGCAACCAAGCAGTATATCGATATGTTGCTGGTGGACGAAATCGCACCGGCAGGCTCAGCGGTATTTGTCGAGCAGGACGCTGTCAACAGCTTCAAGCAAGGCAATTCAGCCATGCTGCCATTGTGGTGGTGGGTGCGTTCGCAGTTGACTGACCCCGAGCAATCAAAGGTCACGCCGGAACAGCTCGGTTTCACCTCGCTGCCATCGGTGGGCGGTGCTGCAAAGACCACGTTTACCAACACATGGATTTTCGGCGTGACACAAGGCTCAGACACGCCTGAAGCCGCAGTCGAGTATCTGGGCTGGCTCACTGATCCGGACCTGGAGCGTGAAGTCTTGCTGGATGAAAGCATCAGCGAAGTGGTTGCCGTTCAGTTCTCCAACTTGCGTGACCCGGAAGTCAACGCGCGCTGGGGTGGCATGCATCAGGCTGCAGCCGATGCGCTGGCAACGGCGGAAGGCATGGCGTTTGATGAAAACTGGCCACGCATTGCCGAGATCATGGAAACAGCGATTTCATCGCTGGCTTCACAGGAAGAAACAGACGTGATGGCCGCGCTGCAAAAAGCGGCCGATGAAATCGCGTCAATCCGTTAAACGGTTTCTCCCAGAGAGGGTGCGGCATATGTTTGGTGTCGCATCCTCACTTTCATCCCTTAAAACCGAGGCATGACCTATGCGCGATCGTTCGTTGCAATATCTTCTGCTCGTCCCGGCATTTACGGTCGTTCTGGTCACGACACTTTATCCACTCGCCTTCTCGCTGGTGACCTCTTTTCTTGAATGGGACTTGCGCAGACAGTTGCGCCCCGGCGAATTTGTCGGGTTTGGAAACTACACCCATGCAATCGGCGAAAGCGGATTTCTGAATTCACTGTGGGTGACAACGGTTTTTGTGGTCATCAGCGTCATTGTGAGCGTTGTGCTCGCCATGGGTCTTGCGCTTTTGCTGCGCCGGACGGGCCGCCTGCACACTTTCACCCGCATCGTTCTCATTTTGCCCTTCGCGATGAGCCCGGCGCTCATCGGTGTCAGCTATCGCTTTATGTTCAACCCTGAATTTGGTGTTCTGGCCAAAGGTTTGGCGGCGGTGTTTCCTGCCCTTGAAGGTACGCCATGGCTGGCCGATCCGGACCTCGCTATGGGCATTCTCATCATCACAGACGTGTGGCACTGGACGCCATATCTAACCTTTATGTGTCTTGGCGGTTTGGCCGCTGTGCCGCGCGAAACCGAAGAAGCGGCCCGCATCGACGGCGCTTCAACGCTGCGCATCATCTGGGAGATTATTCTGCCACAAATGAAAGGCGTGATCGCTGTCACAGCGGTGCTAAAAACGATCTTCGCGCTGAAAATGTTTGACCAGGTGGTCACATTGACAGGCGGCGGCCCCGGCTCCTCCACCGAAACGCTGGCATTCTTCATCCACAAAGTCGGCTTTCGGTGGTTTGACATGGGCTATGCGTCAGCGCTTGCGTGGATCCTCACTATCATCATGATGGCCATCTCAATCTGGTATGTCCGGTTGCTGATGTCCGAAAAGAAAATGGCAACGGCATGAGCAAGCAAACACTCTGGTGGGTCGAACGCGGCCTGCTCCTTATCATCGCAATCATAGTGCTGTTTCCCATCTTCTGGATGTTCCTGACAGCCTTCAAAAGCCCGTTGGACGCCTATTCGGTGTCGCTGTTTTTCACACCGACACTGGCGAACTTCGCGACCGTTTTTTCCGAGCCCTGGAACCTCGGCTCGATGGTGATGAACTCGGTTATCGTGGCCAGCGCAACGGTGCTGATCTCGGTGCCGTGCGCGTCGCTGGCAGCATATGCTTTCTCGCGTTTCCGTATGCGAGGCCGTAAGATTCTATTCTTCCTGGTGCTGTCGACCCAGTTCATTCCGGCCATTGTTATTGTGCTGCCGTTCTTCCTGATGTTCCGCCAATTGGGTTTGTTGGACACGCGCATCGCGTTGATCATCGTCAATCTGGCAATTGTCACGCCGTTCGTCATCTGGATGATCAAGGGCTTTATCGACGCCATCCCTACCGACAGTGAGGAGGCGGCGATGATTGATGGTGCCTCGCGGCTTCGCGTGATCAAAGATATCGTGCTGCCGATGGCGGCACCGGGCATTCTCACCTCATCGATTTTCTGTTTCATCCTCACATGGAACGAGTTTCTGTTCTCGCTGATCCTGACGCGGCGCGATGCGGTGACGCTGCCCATCGGTCTCGTCAATTTCCGCACAGAACGCGGCGATTTGTGGGAGCTGATGAGCGCAGCGGGCGTCATGATTACGGTGCCGATCTTCATTATGGCACTACTCATTCAAAAACACTTCACGCGCGGCATGACCGCTGGCGCAGTCAAATAGGAGGCGGTGATGACCACGGTTGAACTGCGCGACGTCGAAAAATACTACGGCAATTTCTGTGCTATTCCAGAGCAGAACCTGACCATTGAAGATGGTGAGTTTCTGGTGCTGCTCGGCCCGTCGGGCTGCGGCAAAACCACCACCATGCGCATGATCGCCGGGCTGGAAGAGATCACCAAAGGTGACCTGTTGATCGGAGGCAAACGGGCCAATGACAAGCCGCCCAAAGACCGCGATATCGCGATGGTTTTTCAAAATTACGGCCTGTATCCGCACATGACGGTAGAGCAAAACATCGCCTATCCGCTGAAGCTGCGCGGCATGAACAAGGCAGACCGGGCCGCGCAAGTGCGCCGCACCGCCGACAAAGTTGAGCTGGGTGAGTTGCTGCACCGTCGCCCGTCCGAATTGTCAGGCGGCCAACGCCAGCGCGTGGCGCTGGGCCGTGCCATCGTGCGCACGCCATCGCTGTTTTTGATGGATGAGCCCTTGTCGAACCTGGATGCCAAGTTGCGCGTGTCGATGCGTGCGGAACTCAAGCACCTGCACCATGAATTGGGTATCACCACCGTCTATGTGACCCATGACCAGATGGAAGCGATGACCTTGGCGTCGCGCATTGCGGTCATGCAATTGGGCCGCATTGTGCAGTTGGATACGCCTCGCAATATCTATTCCGAGCCAGCCAATTTGTTTGTCGCAGGCTTTATCGGCTCGCCTTCCATGAACCTGATATCGGGGTCCATCAAAAATGGCCGCTTTGAAGCGCCCGGACTATCCCTGCCGGTGCAAGGAGCCGACCGCAACAAGGTCGTGCTGGGCATCCGCCCGGAGGAGCTTGAACTGGCGGACGACAGCGGGCCGATTTCAGCGCCAATCTATGCGCTTGAACTGACCGGCGACTCAACACTAATAACCGTACGTGACGGCAAAACGCTGATCTGTGCACGCGGTCCTGCAGGTTTTTCTGCCGACATTGATACGGTGTGTGTACTGACACCAAAACCAGGGGCGCGCGTGCATTTATTTGACGAGGAGACCGGCGAGCGGTTAGGCGCATCGCAGGAGGCACAACAATGACAATCGTAACCGCACAACTCGCATCATCACGCCACATCAAGCGCAGCGACTACACGTCATGCACGGTGGCCTTTATCGACTGTAAAAAGCCGGGATCGCATCTCAAAGAGAATTACTCGATCATCGGGCCGGGCGTGACATCGTCTTCAGAGCAGGTGATCAACCTGCCTGAGCCGCATGGCTTCAACATCGGCGCGGCGGCGATGCCCAACGGCATCACCAACAATCTGCATGTCCACTTCACCGCCGAGGTGTTCATTGTCCAAAAAGGCGAATGGACCTTCCGGTGGGGTTCAAACGGCGAAAACACGTTTGTCGGGCGCGAAGGCGATATTCTGTCCGTGCCGACATGGATGTTCCGCGGTTTTACCAATACGGGGCCGGATGATGGCTGGCTGTTCACTGTCTTGGGTGGCGATAACACCGGCGGGGTTATCTTTCATCCCGGCATTATTCACGAGGCTGCCGACTACGGTCTTTATATCTCAAAAAGCAACACGCTGATCGACACCACAAAGGGTGATCCGATGCCCGCGCCGGAAGACACGATCCCCGGTATGCCGGACGAAGAAGTCGCAAAATTGCGCGTCGTCGCACCCGACCAGATGCGCAAGCGCCTCGTAGCAGAGGGTGATCGCGATTTCCGCCCCGGCTTTATCGACGCCGATCTGCCGGGCTGCGGTGCTGAACTGGCGCCCGTCATCGGACACGGCATGACCCAGAACCGCGACCATGCTGCGCCCATCACCAACCCGCATGGCTTTTCACTGGAATGGCTGCGTATTGGCGCGGGCAAGCGGCTCTCTGCCTTCACGCTTGAAGAAAAGATGGTGCTGATCGTGCGCAAAGGCACCGCTGACATCCACTTCAACGATATGCGCGATGTGTCCGTCACCATCAATGCATGGGAGACTTATTCCATCCCTGCTAATTGCGTTCGCTCCATTGAAGCGCATGGGGACGAGGATTTCGAAGCGTTGGTGGTGATTTCCGGTGACCACCGCAAGCGTCCGCTGTTCCAAGCTGATACGCTTGATGCCGCTTTTGAGATTAACCGTGCATTGGACGCCGGTGGCTTTGTTGCGCCCGCCTCGCTTCTGCCCGTTTATCAGTTGGGTGGCTAACCATGCGTGCCAATGTCATCCGCCAACGTCTCGCTGAAGGCCGCCCCATCATCAATGGGTGGCTTTCCATGGCTTCCTCCTATGGTGCGGAGGGGGCCGGTCATTGCGGATTTCATTCCGTCACGGTTGATATGCAACACGGCATGATCGGCTTTTCTGAAGCGATTTCTATGCTGCAGGCGATTTCTGCGACCCCGGCGATGCCGCTTGCGCGCGTCGGCCAACTCAATGGTGCCAGCATCATGCAGCTGCTGGATGCAGGCTCCTACGGTATCATTTGCCCGATGGTTTCAACCGCTGAGCAAGCGCAAGCGCTGGTCAGCGCCTGCCGCTATCCGCCGCATGGAGAGCGCAGTTTCGGCCCGGCACGCGGCATGCTGTATGGCGGGGCGGATTATGTGGCAAAGGCCAATGACACGGTCATGGCTATTCCCATGATCGAGACTAGCGAAGCTGTCGACAATATTGATGATATCCTCGCGGTGCCGGGCATCGATATGCTTTATGTCGGCCCCAACGATCTGGCATTCAGTCTGAACGGTAAGCAAGGTGACGATGGCGGCCGTACCGAGTTGGCAATCGCTAAAATTGTTTCCAAGGCGCTCGCCGCCAATATGCCCTTGGGAATTTTCTGCGCCAACGCCAATGAGGCTGAAAAGAGATTGGCGCAGGGTTTCTCGCTGGTCACGCCGGGCAATGATTTCGGCACGCTGATGCGGACCAACAAAGCCAATGTGAGCCAGTTGCTTGGCGATGAGGCGCCGGCGATCAAACAGGCGTCCATGGGCGGGTACGGTTGAGCGGCTTTGCCAAGCGACACTGGCTGCTTATACCCGGCACTCTATGCACAGCGGCGATTTTCGATCCGCTGTTGAATATGCTGGGCGTGCCAAAAGAAAACCGGGATGTGCTGACGCTCGACCAACCATCTATTGCAGCCTATCGTGAGCGACTGCCTGTGCGTGCCACCACAGGAACTATCGTGTGCGGTTTTTCTTTGGGCGCAATTGTCACTGCCCATTGCGCGGACAAGCTGGCGCATGCCCGTGCAATCGTGCTGTTTGGCATCAATCCCTATGCGGATGTACCTGAAAAGCGCGCGGGCCGCCTTGCGATGCGCGATCAAGTGGCAGCGATGGGCGCGCGGTGCTATATCGAGGCTAATCCACCGCCACTCTATGCAGGCGATGTGACGGCGGCGCGCGCAACAATCGCCGCCATGGCAGTTGAGTCTGAAGCGCATTTGCCTGCCCAAACCGAGCTGGCGCTGAGCCGTCCTGGTGCTGTGGCCGCATTGGAACGGTGCATTGTACCGGTGATCACACTTGCGGGCACGAAAGACGCAATGACGCCCCACGCGCAAGCGGAAGCGGCGGCAGAAGCGGCACCCGAGGGCCGGGCGATTGCACTTGAAGGGCTTGGCCACTACGCGCTGTTGGAAGATGCACGCGCCTGCGCCGACGCGCTCCAGCCTGTGCTGACAATGCTCAATGAGGTCGGCTAGTGGATCAAGCAAACAAAGCTGCCCTGTTGGCAAAACTGGCGGAATTTGACACGCCAACCATCTGCAATGCGATTGAGGTGGCACAAGGCCAGCGCGGCTTTGACGGCTTTACCAAGCGCACCATGCATTGGCCTGGCTCCATGGCCACACGCCTTGTCGGCTATGCCCGCACCGCTAAAATTGCCAGTGCGGCACCACCAACGGACGACACCGCCGTCGTACGCGAACGCAGGCGCGACTATTTCCGTCACATGGCGGCTGGCCCCCGCCCCGGTGTTTGCGTGATCGAAGACATGGATGGCGACGATGCGCGGGGCGCGTGGTGGGGTGAAGTGCATTCCTACGTCCATCGTGACGTGTGCGGCCTGGCGGGCGCGGTGACCAACGGGCTGGTGCGTGATTTGGGTGATCTCGCGCCGGGCTTTCCGGTGCTGGCAGGCGGCATCGGGCCAAGCCATGGGTTCGTCCATGTGCGGGAATTCGGCGGCACGGTCGATGTGTTCGGCGCGACGGTGCGCGACGGCGATCTGATCCACGCCGATTGTCACGGCATGGTGGTCATCCCTGAGAATGTTCTTGCCGCCTTACCCGATGCAATTTCAGTCTTGATGAGGAGCGAGGCAATCGTTCTGAACCCGATCAAGAACGGCCCGGTCGGCATCGACGACTTTGAAAAATTATGGGCCCAGTTTGAGGCCGCGCGCACCTGACGCGCGGCTTCAAATGTCGAATTTGATCAACTTGCTTCGCGCTCGGCCCAGCCGGCAAAACGCTGCTCCAGCCACACAACCACGTAATACAAGACGATGCCAAGCACGGCGAGCGCAATCAAGACAGCAAACATCAACGGGTAGTCCGAGTTGGTTTTGCCACTGTCAAAAAGCGCACCAAGGCCTTTGCCGTGCGGCGAGACGATTTCCATCAGATTGGTACCGATAAAGGCGAGCGTGACCGCCACTTTGAGCGCGCCGAAAAACTCCGGCAGTGTCTTGGGAAGCGCAATTTTCCAAAAGATCGTGAATTTGGACGCACCCAGTGAGCGCAGAATGTCGCGGTATTCCGGCTCCAACGTTGACAGGCCGATGGAGACCGACACGGCAATCGGAAAAAACGAGATCATGAATGCCATCAACACCGTGTTGAAATCATGCGCGCCAACAAACATCAGGGCGATGATCGGCACAACGGTGGCTTTG
>JBAUIL010000224.1:0-8957 GCA_049682915.1 Ahrensia sp.
GGTGCAGCGTCAACAGCAGTAGTTTCGACGGACATGGTTTTGACCCTTGGCTAGGCCGCCATAGTCCTGTGATGGACCGACAATGTCCACCGTTGCGGCGTCTCAATCCACCGAAAACAAGGGTCGCTCAGACAACGCCAAGAAACAAACACAGGGTAGCCAGAAACGCGGAAATTGAAACGAAAGAGGCAATATCACGGGCAACATCCAACATAAAACAGCTCCATATTTCTATTATGGTCTGTTTATGTTCTATTTCTGTTCTCTTTTCAAGCCCGCATTTACCTCTTTCTGAAAATGACGCGCTTTATGGTAAATGGCCTAAGCGGTGATGGGCAGTGTTGTGTCAACCAGCCGTCCATTTTCAAGCGTGACGATGCGGTCCATGCGCGCGGCCAACGCATGGTTATGGGTCGCAAAGAACGCCGCCAAACCGGACTGGCGCACCAACGCTTCAAGTGCCTCAAACACATAGCTGGACGTTTCGGGATCGAGGTTGCCCGTTGGCTCATCGGCCAACAGCGCGAGCGGCGCATTGGCCACGGCGCGCGCAATGGCAACGCGTTGTTGCTCACCGCCTGACAGTTCCGCAGGGCGATGGTCAGCGCGCTTGGCGAGCCGCATATAGTCGAGCAACTGGCTGGCGCGCGCGGCGGCTTCCTTTTTGCCCAAACCACGGATCAATTGCGGCACCATGACATTTTCTAATGCAGTAAATTCAGGCAACAAATGGTGGAATTGATAGACATAGCCGATGTCCTCGCGCCGTCGCATGGTGCGTGCCAAATCGCTTTGTGAGCCGACAGACTGGCCTTTTATGAACACCTCGCCGCCATCGGGCTTTTCCAGCAATCCGGCTGTGTGCAGCAGCGTGGATTTGCCTGCACCGGACGGCGCAATAAGGGCGACCATTTCACCGGCGCGCAGTTGAAGATCAACGCCTTTCAGGACCTCGAGCCTGCCAGCGGCCTCTTCATAGAAACGCTCAACGCCGCGCAACTCCAGAACAATATCGCCGGCCATTTATTCGTACCTCAACGCTTCAACCGGGTCGAGCTTGGCGGCACGCCATGCTGGCAGGATGGCTGCCAAAAATGACAGTGTCAGAGCGAGGCCCACCACCGATATTGTTTCCCAGAAGTCCATTTCGGCGGGTATCTCACTGATGAAACGAATGGTGGGGTCCCACACTTCAGCGCCCGAAACCCAATTGATGAAACGCTGGATGTTCTGGATATTCCAGCACACCACCACGCCCAAGACCACACCAACCGCGGTGCCGATCAGCCCTACGCCTGTGCCGGCCATAATAAAAATGCGCAAGATAGAGCCCTGGGTTGCGCCCATGGTGCGCAAAATGGCAATGCCGCGTCCTTTTTCCTTCACCAGCATGATCAGGCTGGAGATGATGTTGAGCGATGCAACAATGACAACGATCGACAGGATCAGGAACATGGCGTTGCGCTCGATGACCAGCGCGGAAAAGAACGCACGGTTTCGCTGTCGCCAGTCGACCAACAACATGGGCCGCGCACCGGCCTCCTCGATCAAAGGCTTGAAGTCGTCAATCGCATCAGGATCATCAACGAAGACCTCAATGGCTTGCACGATGCCTTCCTGATTGAAATAGAGCTGCGCTTCTTCCAGCGGCATAAACACGATGGACGCGTCATACTCGCTCATGCCCATCTCGAAGATCGCTTCAACCGGATAGGATTTTACGCGCGGCGTGGTGCCAAATGGCGTTATGTCGCCTTCGGGTGAAACAAGTGTCAGACGCTCGCCGACAATCAGCCCGAGGTTTTGCGCCATGCGCACGCCGATCGCGACGCCCTCACCGCGCTGGTAGGCTTCCAGCGAGCCTTCCTTAATGTTGCCAGCGATAGAGTCCAGCTTGGCAAAGTCTTCCGGCCGCAGTCCGCGCACCAGCGCGCCGGTTCCAGCCCCCACATTGCCCGAAGCCAGGGTTTGGCCCTCCACCAGCGGCAACGCGAACTGCACGCCATCAAGCGCCGAAATGCGCTCTGCGACCACATCATAGTCATCAAGCGGACGCTCAACCGGTTGCACAATCACATGACCATTGAGACCGAGGATACGGTCCAACAATTCTGCGCGAAAACCATTCATGACAGCCATCACGATAATCAGCGCGGCAACGCCCAGTGTAACACCGACCAAAGAAATGACCGTGACAATCGACACAGCAGCCTCTTTGCGCCGAGGCCGCAAGTAACGCCACGCAACCATGCGCTCAAAGCCCGAAAACGGGATTGTGCGCTGTGCTGCGTTTGTATCAGCCGCTTGCGCGGCCGGTGTTGGTGCAGTTGCCTCACTCACGAAAAGGTTTCTCCAATTTTGGCAAGTGCATCGTCTAGAGACACCTCAGCCTTTTCGCCGGTGGCACGATTCTTCAACTCAACCACACCGTTTTTAACGCCGCGCGGCCCGATGATGATCTGCCATGGCAGGCCAATCAGATCCATCGAGGCAAACTTGGCGCCCGCACGTGCATCGGTATCATCCAATAACGGGTCTACGCCGGCTTGCGACAGCTTCGCGTAGGCATCTTCGGCCCAGGCGTCACATTCGGCGTCGCCCGGCTTCATATTGATGATACCGGCACCAAACGGCGCGATTGAGGCCGGCCAGATAATGCCCTCATCATCATGGGACGCTTCGATGATGGCGGCAACAAGACGCGATGGGCCAATGCCGTAAGAGCCCATTGAAACCGGAACGTCCTTGCCGTCAGGTCCGGTAACACGCGCACCCAGCGGCTCGGAATATTTGGTACCGAAGTGGAAAATGTGCCCCACCTCAATGCCACGGGCAGAGACTTGCTGATCACCACCAACTTTAGCCCATTCGGCCTCATCGTGCATTTCATCGGTTGCGGCATAGGGTGTGGTCCAATCCTCAACCAGTTTGGCCATGGCCGCATCATCTCTGAAATCCACGTCGTCACCCGGCGGTGTCATGGCGAGATACTGCTTGTCACAGAAAACCTCGCTCTCGCCTGTCTCGGCCAAAATAATGAATTCATGGCTCAAATCGCCGCCAATCGGGCCGGTGTCGGCGCGCATCGGGATTGACTTCACACCGAGACGCTCAAACGTACGCAGATAGGCAACAAACATACGATTGTATGCGGCGCGTGCGCCCTCATAATCGAGATCAAATGAGTAGGCGTCCTTCATCAGGAACTCACGGCCGCGCATTACGCCAAAACGCGGACGCACCTCGTCGCGGAACTTCCATTGAATATGGTAGAGGTTCAACGGCAGGTCTTTATAGGACCGCACATAGGACCGGAAAATCTCGGTGACCATTTCCTCATTGGTGGGACCATACAACATGTCACGGCCTTGACGGTCCTCGATGCGCAGCATCTCTTTGCCGTAATCATCGTAACGCCCGCTCTCACGCCACAAATCAGCCGATTGGATCGTCGGCATCAAAATCTCGATGGCACCTGAACGCTCCTGCTCCTCGCGCACCACCGTGCAGATTTTATCGAGCACTTTCTTGCCAAGCGGCAACCAAGAGTAAATGCCCGCAGATTGCTGGCGCACCATGCCGGCGCGCAACATCAGGCGATGCGAGACGATCTCGGCCTCTTTCGGATTTTCCTTGAGAATCGGCATGAAGTAGCGGGATAGACGCATAATGGCTCTTTTTGCTTATGGTGTCAGGGCAAAGAATCGCCCGACAAATCATTGAACTGGTGGATTGTTTAGTGCCGGATACGCCGTTTGGAAAGCAAACAACGCTCTTGCATTGACGCAACAAACTCATTGGTAAGCCAAAGCTATCAAATTTGGCAATTTTGCAATTTTACGCGTAAAATTTGATGACAACATTGTCACACGTTGCTATTGAGTTGAACGCGGTTGATCGGCTTTGGCCTCAGCCGTCAAAACGGGTCAGTCTTGGGAGGAAAATGATTTTATCGCGCTTTATGAGCTGCGGCACCTTCGGGTGAAAAATCATGCCCCGTTTTGAAAGAATGGCAGAGCTTAGCTCTGCCATTCTTTTTGTTTATGAGAGTGTTACTCGCCTGCTTTAATGTCAGGTACAAAGCTCGGCAGATCGTCAACGCTGAGACCCTGTATGATCGATACATAATAAAAGATCGAAAAAATCACGATTGAGATAGCCGTTGTGATCAACGCCTTCTTGCGCAGATCAGGTGTAACAGGTGCACCAGGTTCCGACCCGGGCACGATATCATTTGTCTCGTGCTGGCTGCGCACGCCGATCGGCAGCGTCGTAAACAACACCACCCACCAGATGATGAAAAAGATTGCAAAGGCAGAAAGCCAAGCCATGATTACACCTGTTCCAGTTCAATAAGGGTTCCATCGAAGTCTTTGGGGTGCAGGAAAAGGACCGGCTTTCCATGCGCGCCGATCTTTGGTTCGCCGTCTCCCAATACACGCACACCCTGCGCTTTCAGCGCGTCGCGCGAAGCGATGATATCATCGACTTCGTAGCACATGTGATGCATGCCGCCCGACGGGTTCTTTTCCAGAAACGCGGCGACCGGAGATCCCTCACCCAATGGCTCCAACAGTTCGGTTTTTGTGTTGGCGACTTGTACGAACACAACAGTCACGCCGTGTTCCGGCAGCGGTTGCGGGTCAGAGACCGTTGCGCCCAGCTGATCGCGATACCTAGCGGTGGCAGCTGCCAGATCCGGCACGACGATGGCAACGTGGTTCAAGCGTCCAAGCATGGTTCTTCCTCAGATACGGTCGACAAAAACGGTGACAATCGGCTTTTTTCCCCACTCATTGCGGGCAACGGCGCGAATGGCACGGCTGGCAGCATTCTCGATGGCGTCCAAATCTTTGCGCCGTCCGCGCGGCATTGATTCAATCGCGTCGATGGCCGCATCATAAAGCAAGTCTTCCATGTCGTCGCCACTGGCCGTTTCTGCAGGAATTCCGATGGCAGACAATTGCGGGTCTGCGGCAATTTCGTGCTGTTTATTCATGATAATCGACATGCAAACATGGCCTGCAAATGACAAGCGCCGCCGGTCGGTAACACCAACTTCGTCCGCATCGCCCAGCATGCGACCGTCCTTGTAGATTTGGCCATGGGGTACATCCGCAACGATGGTGGGATGGCCCGGCGCAAGACGCACCAAATCGCCATTGCGGACATCCATCACATCCTTGATGCCGTTTTCTCGCATCAGCGCAGCATGGGCAGTCAAATGCGCTGCTTCGCCGTGAACGGGTATGCCAATCTGCGGCTTGGTCCAAGCGTACATGTCGCGCAATTCATTGCGCCGCGGATGGCCGGACACGTGAACCAAAGCGTCACTGTCAACAACGATGTTGATACCCATGTCGATCAAGCGGTTCTTCGTATCGAGGATCGGCTTTTCGTTGCCGGGGATATCACGCGACGAATAGACGACGGTGTCGCCTGCGGTCAGCGCCACATCGCGCATTTCATCGCGCGATAATTTGCCGAGCGCCGCGCGGCTTTCGCCTTGTGAGCCGGTCAGTATGATAACGACCTTGTCGCGCGGAATATAGCCATATTCTTCTTCGCTCAAAAATGCGGGCACGCCTTCCATATAGCCAAGCTCGGTGGCAACATCGACCACGCGACGCATGGAACGACCCAGCAGAAGGGTTTGGCGGCCAGCACGCTCGGCAGCCAGGGCGATTGATTTAATGCGTCCAACATTGGAAGAAAACGTGGTCACTGCCACCCGGCCCTGTGCCGCTTCGATGACCTTTCTTAAGCCTTCCGCAACTTCCACTTCCGACGGCGAAACGCCATCGCGCATGGCGTTTGTGCTGTCACAAATCAGGGCTAGGACGCCCTCCTCGCCCAATTCCTGAAAGCGGTTCTTGTTGATCAGCGGACCCAGTGACGGGTCGGTATCGTTCTTCCAGTCACCAGTGTGCAATATCGTGCCCAAAGGCGAACGGATGGCAAGCGACACGGGTTCTGGAATGGAGTGCGTCACCGCAACCGCTTCGATTTCAAACGGACCGATTTCAAACCGGTCACCGGCGTTGAACTCAGTGATTGCGATTTTCTGCGCGCCCGGCTCACCCTTTGCTTTCGAATCCAGCATGCCTGCGCCGAACGGCGTCATGTAGAGCGGTATGTCCTGTTTCGGTGACAATTCAGGATAGAGCGACAGCAACGCGCCGTAATGATCTTCATGGGCATGGGTGATCACGATTGCTGCCAGTCGCTCACGCTGTGCCTTGAGCCAGCGGATATCGGGCAAAACCAGATCGACGCCCGGCAAATCTGGGCCTGGAAACGTCACGCCACAGTCGACCATAATCCACGTACGGTCGTCTTCCGGCCCATACCCATACAGGGCGAGGTTCATACCAATCTCACCGACACCGCCAAGCGGTACAAAAACAAGTTGCGTCATTAAAATTCCTATCCCGCTAAGCGTATGGTGCGCGCCGCGTCAG
Organism: Ahrensia sp.; assembly: GCA_049682915.1. Taxonomy (GTDB): domain Bacteria; phylum Pseudomonadota; class Alphaproteobacteria; order Rhizobiales; family Rhizobiaceae; genus JBCDLI01. Next base: position 6,462 of record JBAUIL010000224.1, read on the forward strand.
TGTTGAAAGAACACATCGCCAGCTGAAATACGCTCCGCTTTTTTGTTTGCGCTGTTGAGCAGCAAAAAACCTTCATCGTCAATGGTGTGAAAAATGCCGCGCTTACTGCCATTGGCAAGGTTGACGGTTATTTCTTCGCCCACACCCACCGCATTGGCCAACCAAAGCTGGCGAATTTCTGCAAAATTACGCCCCCTGTCCCACAGTTGCAAATAGTGCGCAAAACTGTCGGCCAAAGCGCGCCATAGCGCGTGTGGCGAAATGGTCGCACCCTGCGCGACCAGGGTTGCTGTGGGATAGGGTGTGTCGGTGGGCGCATGGGCGCAATTAATGCCGAACCCAATCACAACGCCGACGGCACCGTTGTTTGAAAATGCCTCAAGCAGCAAGCCTGCGCATTTAGCGCGGTTGATCAGAACATCATTCGGCCATTTGATTTGGCAGGTTTCTTTGCGATCAGACGGCAAAGCGTCAGAAATAGCGTTGTGTGCGGCGAGTGCTGCCAACAAGGGCAAGGTGCCCAATGACTCCGGCGCTGCAGGATCGACCAAACCAACGGACGCGTACATATTGCCGGGCGGCGATGCCCATTGCCTGCCGCGCCTGCCCCGACCGCCAAGCTGCTCGTCAGCGGTCCACCACAAGCGATCTATTGACGCGCCATCCGACGCCGCATCCATCAGCAACTGATTGGTGGAACCAACACTTGACTGGTAAACATGCCGCCAGCCAGTCAAGCCTTCAATCGATACCGGATCCGGTATGGGAGATCGCAATCAACCTGCCTTAAAAGAAGCTCTGCGCAGCGGCTTCAGCGTAGCCTGCAATAGCACCGCCAAAAACAATGTAGCCCAGCACAAACACGCCTGACGCAAACATCACCAAGCGCAGTTCCATGGCAGGCGGCATCAACTTGCCGGACGCATCATCAAACCACATTAGCTTGATAATGCGCAGATAATAAAAGGCTCCGACAACCGACGCGAGTACGCCGATGATTGCCAACGGGTAAAGCCCTGCTTCTACCGCCGCCGCAAAGACGTACCACTTGCCCCAGAACCCCGCCAAAGGCGGAATGCCAGCCAGCGAGAACATCAACAAGGTGAGAATGGTGGCCATCAACGGGTTGTAGCTGGCGTAACCGGACAGATCATCAATCTGCTCGACCGAACCTTCATCCTTGCGCCGCATGGCAAGAATAAAAGCAAATGTGCCGAGCGTCATAGCCAGATAGATCGCCATATAAATGACGACACCTTTGACGCCTGCCGCTGAACCGGCAGCCAGCCCGACCAGCGCGTAGCCCATGTGGCCGATGGATGAGTACGCCATCAGGCGCTTGATGTTGCGCTGTGTCAGCGCGGCGAACGCACCCAGCAGCATAGACGCAATGGAAATGAACACGATGATTTGTTGCCAGTCCGATGTGACCGGCTGGAACGCGTCGACAACCACACGCACGAACAAGGCCATGGCTGCCATCTTCGGTGCAGCCGCCAAAAACGCGGTGACGGGCGTCGGTGCGCCTTCATAGACGTCCGGTGTCCACATATGGAAGGGTACGGCGGAAATTTTGAACGCCAAACCCGCCAGCAGGAATACGAGACCAAACAACAGGCCGACGGAGCGGTCTGCGCCAGTCAATGCGATGGTGATTTCTTCAAAGCCGATATGGCCGGTGAAACCATAGATCAATGAAATGCCATAAAGCATCATGCCGGATGACAGGGCACCGAGCACGAAATATTTCAGGCCCGCTTCGGTTGACCGGCCACTGTCGCGGTTGATTGCAGCAATGACGTAAAAGGCCAGCGATTGCAGCTCCAGCGCCATGTAGAGCGACAGCATATTGTTGGCTGAAACCATCAACATCATACCGAGCGTCGATAACACGATCAAAATCGGAAACTCGAAGCGGTCAAACCGGTCTTCACGGGCAAAGCCAACCGCCATGAACAGCGCGACAATAGAGCCGATCAGGGTGAGCGCTTTCATCAAAACCGCAAATGAATCATTGATCAGCGCGCCATTGAACGCTTCGCCCGTGGTACCGAACAGCGCCATCCAAGCCAATGAGACGAGCAGTAGCGCGACCGACAGGCCGGTAACGATGGTGTTGGCGCGTTCCTTTGCGGAAAACACACCCACCATCAACAAAACCATAGCGCCCACTGCCAGCAGCAGTTCCGGCGAGATGATGGTGAGACTTCTGGAAAGCTCTGCGGCGGTCATTTCAAACTGCTCCTGGTCACTCGGTTGCGCTCAAGGCGAGGTCGGCAGCGCTTTGCGCTGCATCCAATGCGGCTGAGTAATCACTCAACAGCAAGTCGACCGAACCGGAGATGACATCGAATACCGGTGCCGGATAGACACCGAAGAAAATGGTCAAAACGACCAACGGATAAATAAGCGCTTTTTCACGACCAGTCAGATCGAGCAGCGCTTTGAGATTTTCTTTTTCCAACGGGCCGAACACAACACGGCGATAGAGCCACA
>JBAUIL010000225.1:0-3974 GCA_049682915.1 Ahrensia sp.
GGACAATGACGCTTTGCGCGCGGACATCTTCGCCCGCCCTGCGGCGGTTCGCGCCTGGCTTCAATCCTAGTGGTATTGTGACCGTGTCGCCGCGCGTGGTGCAGTCCTCCTGCATGGCCACGGTGTCGAGGCCCGGTGGCAGGGGCGCGCCGGTGAAAATGCGCACGCAGCCGCCGTCAGGCACGGATAGGTCGGCGCTCGGTTGACCTGCTTTCACCGTGGTGTATTGGCGCAAAGAACCATCGTTTGCGCTGTAGCAGCTATGGCGGAATGCATAGCCGTCTACGGCGGCGTTGTCGGTCGCTGGTGTGTCGCGTTGGGCATGGCATGGCTGCGCCAATATGCGACCTGCGGCTTGGCTGAGCGGCACTTGTTCATCGCCAACCACTTGCGACAGGCGCTCTGAAAGCGTGGCTAAAACCGTGGCGTGCTTCATACGGTGCTTGTCGTCAAAGGCGAAGCAGTCGTCGCGCAGCACGCTCATGCGGCGCTTTCCAGCGCAAAATGTGTGATGATGAAATCGCACAGTGGCTCAATGTCATCCGCGCCGAACGTGGCCAGGTGCGGCGGCGTTGGTACTTGCGGGTTTACCACAGCGATCACGCCGGTCTGGCTGTTGAATAAGGTCTCGGTGCTTCGCGCGCCCGCGCGCTGCACTTCGATTTTGGTGATGGTTTCGGCCTTGTAGCCCTCCACCAGCACGATGTCGCAGGGCGATAGCTTTTTCAAAATCTCGCCCAGCGGCGGCTCTTTCTCGCCGGGTGCATTTTCATGCATCAGTGCCCAGCGATTTTCTGAAATGATGGCCACTTCGCCCGCTCCGGCCTTGCGGTGGCGGTGCGTGTCTGCACCGGGCTGGTCGACATCGAAGCTGTGATGGGCGTGTTTCACCGTCGATACTGTAAAGCCGCGCGCCGCCAGCGCTGAAACAAGCGAGACCACGAGCGTGGTCTTGCCGCTGTCTTTCCAGCCGACAATGCCAAGGATGACGGGGCTTTGGGGGGCGGGCGATGTCACGATGCAAACAGCCGGGTTTCAGCGACCGACAAGTCGTCGGGCGTGTTGATGTTGAAAAACGGGTCTTGGCCGTTTTCAAACGGAAAATCAACGGTGGTCATGCCGACGTCGCGGGCAAACACCACAACCTTGTAGGTCTCGGTCATTGCCAGCCAGCTTGCGAGACGGTCTGCCAATTCAACCGACCAAAGCGCAAAGACGGGATGGCGGTTGTTGTTGCTGGTTGCCATGGCAATGGGCGCATCGGCGCTGATTTGGTTGGCCAGGGCCGTCACCAGATCATGTGGGAAAAACGGCGTGTCGGTGGCGGCGGTGGCGATGTGTGAAATGCCATCAATGGACGCCGCAAAGCGCATGGCCGCGTGGATGCCTGCCAGCGGACCGATGTGGCCGCCAATCTCATCGGCAACGACAGGGAGGGTTTGCACGCCGGGCAGGTGTGCGAAGGCGTCAGCGCCTGCGTTGGCGTTGATGGCAACGCAGTGCGTTTGGGCACCCAGTCTGTGGGTGACACGTTCAACCAGTGGAACGCCGCCCAGGTGCAGCAGCGCCTTGTCCGTGCCGCCCATGCGTCTTGATTGGCCGCCAGCGAGCACGACACCCATCACCTGCGAGCGTTCAATCATCGTGGCCCGCATCCGCGTCAAACACAATGCGGTCCGCGCCGGAGAGCACCGTAAAGCGCGCGCCGCGTGCACGGCCTATCAGCGTCAGACCGGCAGCGCGCGCCAACTCCACACCCCACGCGGTAAAGCCGGAGCGTGACACCAAAATGGGAATGCCCATTAGAACCGTCTTGATAACCATTTCGGAGGTCAGCCTGCCGGTTGTGTAGAAGATCTTATCGTCCGGCGTGATGCTGTTGAGGTGCATCCAGCCTGCCACCTTGTCGACGGCGTTGTGGCGGCCGACATCTTCCATGTAAACGAGGGGCTGGTCGCCTTGGCACAGCACGCTGCCGTGAATGGCACCGGCTTTCAGGTAAAGACTTGGCGTCATGTTGATGGTTTTGGTCAGCGTTTGAAGTGCTGATGTTTTCAGGCGTGCATCGGGGTTGAGCGTGACCGTGTCAAAGCCATCCATGACATCGCCGAACACCGTGCCTTGCGCGCAGCCGGAGGTGCGCACTTTTTTGCGCATTTTGGCTTCATAGTCGGTTTGGCGCTCGGTGCGCACGACGACCACATCAAGGTCGTCGTCGTAGTCGATAGCGGTGATGATATCATCATCGTGCAGCATGTTCTGGTTTTTGAGATAGCCCACTGCCAGCAGATCCGGATGGTCGCCAATCGTCATCATGGTGACGATCTCCTGGGCGTTCAAATAAAGCGTCAGGGGTTTTTCGGTCACAACCGATGTGGTGACGGTGTTGCCGTTCTGGTCTATGCCTTCGACGTCGGTGGCCAAGCCATCGGCGTCAGGGTTTGGTGCGATGGTATAGTGTGTGCTCATGGTCTCATATGGGCGGACCGGGACTTAAATCTCAACCGTTATTTTGGCTGCGTGCGGCTGCGACCGTCGTGGCGTAAGCAATAATGGCGAGCAGCGTCATTTGCAAACAAAGCAGAATAGGCGAACCTTGCTCGCCAACCACGATGGCGGCAATCACTGACCCGACAGCGCCCATGGCAATTTGCAGTGCGCCGAGCAGCCCGGATGCCGCGCCAGCCGCTTCAGGACGCAAACTCACCGCTGCCGCAACGACGTTGGGCAAGGTCATGCCATTGCCGACGCCGATTAAAGTGAGGGGGCCGAACAGCGCAATCGGATGCTCGATGCCGGATCCGAAAAGGCCTAGCGTGATAATCGGGCCAAGCAGTGTCAGCGCAGCACCGTCGACCATCATGCGTTCAATGCCGCGTGCTTCGGACAGTCGTCCCGACAAAAAATTACCGAAGGCATAGCCCAGCGCGCATAGCGCAAAATAAAGGCCGTATTGGAAGGGCGATTGGCCCAGATAGTTGGACGACACCGAAGGTCCACCGCCCAAGAAACTGAAAAACACGGATGATGCCAAACCACTGGCGAGCGTAAGCAGCCAAAATGTTTTCGAGCCGAGCAGTGACCGCCACGCGTTCATCTGCGCGTGGAAGGTTTGGCCTTGGCTGCGGTTTGTTTCGGGCAGCAAGAACAGGGTAGCCAATAGGGTGATGAGGCCAAAAGCGCCCATGACAACGAAGCTGGCGCGCCAGCCAAACAGATTATCTGCATAGCCGCCAATCGCGGGGCCGATCATCGGGGCGATGGCCATGCCCATAACCACATAGCCGATCATGGATGCTGATTTTTCGCGCGGATAGACGTCGCGCACAATGGCGCGTGACAGCACCATGCCGACGGCGGCGGCGGTCTGGATGACCCGACCGATGAGGAACATCGTGACGGTGGTGGAGACGATCGTGATTGCGGTGCCGACGAGAAAGATCGCCAATCCGCCGATGATGACCGGACGTCTGCCAAACCGGTCTGACAGTGGACCCGAAACAAGCTGCAGCACAGCCGTCACCGCCAAAAACAGCGATAAGCCAAGCTGAACCGACGCGTAGGGCGCATTCAGATCTGCCGCGATGGACGGCATGGATGGCACAAACATGTTCATCGCCAGGGGACTGACCGCCGAAAGCAGAACGAGGATCCACAGGGCCGGCATGCGCGCGGTCTGGTTGATGGATGAGATGTTATCGGCTTGCACGGGCATTGTCCCCAAAGGTAAGGGCCATGCGGTAGCGGGCAAATGCAGTTAAAGCAAATGGCGTTTTAAACGTTGGCCGAATTTGTTGGTATGGTACGGCGCAGCTTGCGCTCCCGGTAGATGGCATAAACACCACTGCCCACAACCAAGGCGCTGCCGGTGATCATCAGCAGATCGGGTACCTCGCCAAACGCGATGTAGCCGACAATCAGCGCAAACAGCAGGCGGCTGTAGCGGAAGGGGGCGATGGCTGAAATCTCACCGA
>JBAUIL010000226.1:0-4015 GCA_049682915.1 Ahrensia sp.
TTTGGCGATGAGGTGATGCGTGACCTTACCGCGGAAATCTTGATCGGTCGTGCGGGCGTTGAAATGGCGATTATTGAAGCCAGTACAGATAGCGGGCTGCCGGTTTCGCTGTCGCTGCGTGGCACCGGGTTGGCGCGGACGATCTCTATCGAAGCGCTGGATGCGGGCGACCTGCTGCGCTTTGTCGACCTGTATGGGCAGGTGCGCGGTGGCATTATGAGCGTTAACCTCAAAGCAAGTGGCGCATCTTCCACCGCAGGCGCTGTGCAGCTTACGGATTTCCGCGTATTCAACGAGCCGCGCCTGGCGTCGTTGGTGAATACACGAAGCAGTGATGCGGTCAGCCTGCGCGATGCGGTTAACCGGGATATCGATACGAGCGAAGTCCGGTTTGATTTGGCCTACGCCGATGTGGCGTTTGGCGACCGAACCATGGATTTGCAGCGCGGTGTGCTGCGCGGGCCGCTGGTCGGATTGACCATGCAGGGCCGGGCTTATGACGCTGAAAACCGGATGCGGATTACCGGCACGTTTTTGCCGGCCTACGGCTTGAATTCGCTGTTTGCGGATATTCCAATTGTCGGCGTGCTTTTGGGCAACGGGCGCGACCGCGGCTTGATCGGCGTAACGTTTCTGTTGACCGGCAAAGCTGACAAGCCAGACATTACCGTCAACCCGCTATCGGCGATCGCGCCGGGTATTTTCAGGTCTATCTTCGAGTTCCGCTAGATCGGTTTGACCAAGACGTGGCGCTTTTTGCCCATCGACAATTTTATGACCCCGTCGACCAAGAGCGCGTCCGTAACGTTCATCGTTTCATCGAGCACGGCCTGATCGTTGATTTTAATCGCGCCGCCTTTGATGTGGCGGCGGATTTCGCCGTTTGAGCTGCCCAAGCCCGCCGTCACAAACAAGGACAACACGCCGATGCCGTCGGCCAACTCGGCCTTTGGTACCTCAATGGTGGGCAGGCTTTGAGCGGTTGCGCCTTCTTCAAAGGTTTTTCGAGCGGTTTCCAGGGCTTTTTCGGCAGCTTCGCGGCCATGAAGCAGCGCAGTCGCTTCGGTTGCCAGCACTTTTTTGGCTTCGTTGATTTCCGAGCCTTGCAGGGCAGCCAGTTTGGCAATCTCACCCATGGGCAGGGTGGTGAACAGCTTCAGGAAGCGTTCAACATCGGCATCCTCGGTGTTGCGCCAATATTGCCAGAAGTCCCAAGCCGAAAACATGTCTTCGTTGAGCCATACCGCGCCTTTTGCGGTTTTGCCCATTTTTGCGCCTGAAGCGGTGGTCAGCAAGGGTGTTGTCAGCGCGTAAAGCTGGTGGGTGCCCATGCGGCGGCCCAGATCAACGCCGTTGACGATGTTGCCCCACTGGTCAGAACCACCCATTTGCAGGTTGCAGCCATAGCGGCGCGCAAGTTCGGTGTAATCGTAGGATTGGCAGACCATATAGTTGAATTCGATGAAACTCATTTCCTGCTCGCGCTCGAGGCGCAGGCGTACAGAGTCCATCGTCAGCATGCGGTTGACTGAAAAATGGCGGCCGACATTGCGCAGCATATCGATATAGCCGAGCCCCAACAGCCAATCGGCATTGTCGACCATCAAAGCGTCAGTTGCGCCGTCGCCGAACTTTAGCAGCTTCGCAAAAACGTCCTTGATGCTGTCTTTGTTGGACTGAATTTCTTCGCGGGTGCGCAGCGCGCGTGTTTCATCCTTGCCGGACGGATCGCCCACCATGGTGGTGCCACCGCCCATCAGGGTAATCGGTTTGTTGCCGGTTTGCTGCAGCCAATGCAGCATCATGATCGACAGGAAATTGCCGATGTGCAGCGATGGGGCTGTGCAATCATAACCGACATAGGCGATGATTTCATTTTTGGCGGCCAGTGCGTCCAGACCGTCGAAGTCTGAACATTGGTGGATGAAACCACGCTCTTGCAAGACATTGAGAAAGTCGGACTTATAAGCAGACATAATTGCGTTCCGGCGTTATGGGTATGGTCAGTTTTGGCGGTGCGCAGGCACTAGCACGAAATGCACCGTTGTACAGGCTTTGAGGCGAAATGGCGCACGAAATAAAGACCGCAATTGGTTTGATGAGCGGCACATCGATGGATGGTATCGATGTTGCGCTGGTCAAAACGGATGGCTTGCGCCATGTCGATTGCGGCCCGGCGGCGAGCTATCCATTCGAAGCCGCTGAAAGCCAGCGCATTGCGGCATGCCTCGCGGAGGCAGTTTTCATCACGCAGCGCGATGCGCGGCCCGGCGATCTTGGGGGCGTTGAAGCGCTGATAACCGCCAAACATGGCGAAGCCGTGCAGCGCTTTCTGAGCGACAATCAGCTACGGGCCAGTGATATCGATGTTATCGGCTTTCATGGCCAAACGGTGCTGCACCGGCCAGAGCAGGCTCTGACGGTGCAACTGGGGGACGGGCAGGCCTTGGCGAACCGGCTTGGCATTGATGTGGTCTATGACATGCGGGCCAATGATATGGCCAATGGTGGCCAAGGCGCACCGCTGGTGCCGGTGTTTCATCAGGCCATTGCGCCGGACAATCAGACCGTCGCCTTTGTGAATATTGGCGGCATTGCCAACGTTACGTTTGTGCAGCCCGAAGCTGCGCCCATCGCGTTTGATTGCGGGCCGGGCAATGCCTTGATTGACCAATGGATGCAGCGCCACACCAACCGAAGTTTTGACGAGGGCGGCGCACTTGCCTTGAGCGGTATGGCGCATGATGCGGTGGTCGAGGCTGCTTTGGATTTGCCATTTTTCCAGCGCGGTTATCCCAAATCGCTGGACCGCAATGATTTTGACTTATCCATGATGCCGATCATGGCTGCTGAAGATGGCGCGGCGACATTGGCGAAATTGACGGCGCTTGCCATCACGAGAGCAGCCGAGACGGCGGGTGTCGCGCCGACAAAATGGATCATCGCGGGCGGTGGCGCACATAATCGCGCTATCCTTGGCTTTTTGAGAGAAGCACGACCGGGCGCCGACATAATCACCGCAGATGAAGGCGGATACTCCATTGATGATATGGAAGCGCAAGCTTGGGCCTATCTGGCGGTGCGGTCGCTGCGCGGTTTGGCGCTGACGTTTCCGTCGACAACGGGTTGTGTGGAGCCGGTGACCGGTGGAGTGCTGGCGCAGCCACGCCATTAGGTTTTTGTGTCGCGCACCAATTTTTCAAGGTCGGGGCGGCGCTGGCCCGCATAGCCATCGGCTACACCCATGCGGTCAGCGTCCGACTTGTTTTGCGACATTTTCCACTTGCCAGTTAGTTCTGTGATTTCGATTTGAATGCCGACAATGGCGCGCAATTGCATCTCGATATATCGCTCTGGCGCATCATCGACCGCCCATGGTTTTTCAAGTGATTTTTCGTGCGCATCGGTCATGGTTGAGACCTGATCGTGCACCCAATCGCGATTGTCCATCACGGTCGCCAAGCCGCGCGCTTGAACCATTACATAGTTCCACGTCGGCACCACTTTTCCGGTTTCTTGCTTGGTCGCGTACCAACCTGGCGTGACATAGGCTTGAGGGCCCTGAAACACGACCAATGCAGTAAGGCCATCGGCTTCCTGAATGCGTTTCCAAACGGGGTTGGCACGCGCCACATGGGCGACCAGCCTTCCGTGTTCACCATGGTTCGGCTGGAGCACAAACGGAATCGGATCCGCAATTGGACCGTCGTCCCCATTTGTCACGAGAAGGCCCAGCGGATAGTCACGCATCAACTGATGGATCACTTCGAGGCGTGTCTCAACAAAATGCGGCGGTTGGTACATTCAGCGAGACTTACTTCAGCTTACGGATGACTTCAGGCACCAACTCGCCGCGCATGCGTGCATCAAGATAATCGGCGCACTCTCCAATCAGCGCATCTTCATGGCCCTGGAAGAAGTGGTTGGCGCCTTCCATCGTGCGCTGGGTGATGAGGATGCCTTTTTGCGTGTGCAATTTGTCGACCAAGCCTTGAACGGCTGCGGGTGGCGACAC
>JBAUIL010000227.1:0-5073 GCA_049682915.1 Ahrensia sp.
GCGACCCTTGTTTTCGGTGGATTGAGACGCCGCAACGGTGGACATTGTCGGTCCATCACAGGACTATGGCGGCCTAGCCAAGGGTCAAAACCATGTCCGTCGAAACTACTGCTGTTGACGCTGCACCGGCGCTTGTCACGCCGCGCTTCATCCATTTGCGCACCCACTCTGCATTTTCCCTGCTCGAAGGCGCGTTGCCGCTGGGAAAAATCATTGGTTTTGCCAAGGCCAATAAAGCGCCAGCCATCGCGGTAGCGGACACCAACAATCTGTTTGGTGCGCTGGAATTCGCGCAGAAAGCTTCCAAAGAGGGTATTCAGCCAATCATCGGCTGCCAGTTGAGCGTCGTTTTTGGCGCACCCGCTGCAGACGGCGACACGGCGAGTTTCCAGTCACAAAAGGAAGCACGCAAGGCCGGTGAAGGCTTGCCGATGGTGTTTATTGCGGCGGACCAGCAAGGTTACGAAAATCTGGTTGAACTGGTCAGCCAAGCCTATCTCGACCCTGCCAACCATGAGCATGGACCGCGTATTTTTGCTGATTGGCTTGAGAGCCGCTCAGCAGGCGTCATTGCACTTTCGGGCGGCATTGGTGGGCCGCTGGGCCAAGCTTTTGCCAACGACCATCCGCAACGCGCCGTGGAGGCGGCAACGCGCCTCAAACAAATTTTTGGCGACCGCTTCTACATCGAATTGCAACGCTATCGGGGCTACAACACAGGCGTTGAAGCCAAGCTGGTCGACTTGGCTTACGCGCTGGAAATTCCGCTTGTTGCCACCAATGAAGCGTTTTTTCTCAAGGAAGATGACTACGACGCCCATGATGCGCTGCTGGCGATTGCTGAAGGATCAGTCGTGGCGGTGGATGAACGCCGACGCGTGACGCCGGACCACCGGCTGAAGAGCGAGGCGGAGATGGTGGCCCTGTTTGCGGACATGCCCGAAGCCCTCGCCAATACAGTTGAGATTGCGCGACGCTGCCATTATTTCCCTGATACACGCGCGCCGATTTTGCCGCTTTTTGCTGAAGTTGCGCCGGGCGCAACAGACGAAGAGGCGCTACAGGCAGAATCCGACGAGTTGAAGCGTCAAGCCCGCCAAGGACTGGAACAAAGGCTTGCAGTTCATGATCTGGCGCCGGGGTGCGACCGGGAAACCTATGCCAAGCGGCTCGACTATGAGTTGGACGTCATCGAGTCGATGAAGTTTCCGGGCTACTTTCTCATCGTTGCCGACTTCATCAAATGGGCAAAGGACAACCACATTCCGGTCGGGCCAGGGCGTGGTTCGGGCGCGGGTTCGCTCGTGGCATGGAGCCTGACGATCACCGATATTGATCCGCTGCGGTTTTCATTACTGTTCGAGCGCTTCTTGAACCCTGATCGTGTGTCGATGCCTGACTTTGATATCGACTTTTGTCAGGACCGGCGTGAGGAAGTCATCCGCTATGTGCAGCAGCGCTATGGTCGCGAGCAGGTGGCACAGATCATCACTTTCGGTACGCTGCAGGCGCGCGCGGTGCTGCGCGATGTTGGCCGTGTGCTGCAAATGCCCTATGGCCAGGTCGACCGCCTCTGCAAGCTGGTACCCAACAATCCGGCTAACCCCACCACCTTGGCGCAGGCCATTGAGGGCGAGCCGAAATTTGCCGAAGAAAAGAAGGCAGAGGCCATCGTGGGCGACCTGCTCGATATGTCGCTGAAGCTGGAAGGGCTTTATCGGCACGCGTCCACCCATGCGGCGGGCATTGTGATTGGTGACCGCCCGCTGTCGCAACTGGTGCCGATGTATCGCGACCCGCGCTCAGATATGCCTGTTACCCAGTTCAACATGAAGTGGGTGGAGCAGGCGGGCCTCGTCAAGTTCGACTTTCTGGGTCTCAAAACGCTGACGGTGCTCGATACCGCGGTCAAGTTGATCGCCCGGCGCGGCATCACCATCGACTTGTCGCAATTGCCCATTGATGACGCCGACACCTATGCACTGCTGTCGCGCGGCGAGACTGTTGGCGTGTTCCAGGTGGAAAGTGTGGGCATGCGCAAGGCGCTGCTCGGCATGAAGCCGGACCGGATCGAGGATATCATCGCGCTGGTCGCGCTCTATCGCCCGGGTCCGATGGACAATATTCCGGTTTATAATGCGCGCAAGAACGGCGAGGAAAAAATCGGCTCAATCCATCCGATGATCGACCATCTGGTGGCGGAAACCCAGGGCGTCATCATCTATCAAGAGCAGGTGATGCAGATCGCGCAGGAGCTTTCGGGCTACTCGCTGGGCGAAGCGGATTTGCTGCGCCGCGCGATGGGTAAAAAAATCCGCGCTGAAATGGATAAGCAGCGCGTGCGCTTTGTGGACGGTGCCAAGAAAAACGACCTCACCGACAGCCAGGCCAATGCGATCTTTGATTTGCTGGCAAAATTTGCCGACTATGGCTTCAACAAATCCCACGCTGCCGCCTATGCGATGGTGTCATACCAGACGGCCTATCTGAAGGCGCATTATCCGGTTGAGTTTCTCGCTGCATCCATGAGCTACGACATGGCCATTGCTGAAAAGCTCAATGATTTCCGCCGCGACGCCATGCGGCTTGGCATCACCGTGCACCAACCGTCTGTGCAAACATCGTATCGCACATTCGAAGTGGCCGAAAACACGATCTTCTATGCGTTGGCCGCTATAAAAGGCGTGGGTGAGGCGGCGGTGGACCATATTGTGGAGCGGCGGGCCGACACGCCCTTTGCCAATCTGGAAGATTTCGCCCGTCGCATCGACCCGCGCATCGTTAATAAACGCGCGATGGAACAGCTCATTTGCGCCGGGGCTTTGGATTGTTTCGGCCACGACCGGGCGTCGCTGGTGGAAGGTTTGGAGCGGATTGTCGGCCTGTCGCAGCGCATTGCGTCAGAAGCGGAGAGCGGACAAGGCGATATTTTTGGTGCATCGGAAGCCGTCGAGCCGGAACAGTTGCACCTGCCAACCAACATGAAGTGGCCAACCTCTGAGCGGCTGCTGCGGGAATTCCAGGCCATCGGCTTTTACTTTACCGCGCATCCGCTCGATACATTCGGGCCGTATCTCGAAAAAATGCGGGTCCAGCATTATTCGGACTTCTCGCGCGCCATTAAGCTCGGCGCAACGGCGGGGCGTTTGGCAGGCACTGTTGCTTCCAAGCAGATAAGGCGCACCAAGAGCGGCAATAAAATGTGCATTGCGGTGTTCTCTGACACCACCGGCCAGTTCGAGGTGCTGCTGTTTTCTGAAATGTTGGAGCGCTATGGCGATATGCTGGAAGTCGGCACCTCCTTCATCATGACTGTTGCGGCAGACGATAATGAAGGCAATGAGCGTCTTCGGCTCAATTCACTCACCCGTCTTGATGGCAGTCAGGAAGACCGCATTTCGCTGATGCGCATTTTCGTGCGTGACAATGCGCCGGTGCGCAGCATCGCGTCGCAATTGCCGCCTCGTGGCACCAGCCCTGTCAGTGTGATCGTCATCAAGGGTGGCGGCGAGGGGGAGGTCGAGATTGAACTGCCCGGCAAATACAATGTGTCCGGCCCGGTGGCCGGTGCGATGAAGACGATTGCCGGCGTGGTGGATGTTGAACTGGTTTAGGGTCCTGACCCTAACTGTTATGCGCGTTTTTAACGCGGCGCACGCTCCGGTCCAGCACTTGCAGAAAGCGCGATCGGTCGGCTTTGCTAAACGGCGCAGGGCCGCCGATGTTTTGGCCCACCGCGCCCGCCCGCAAGTCGGCCATGATCGCGCGGGTAGCCACCGCGCCGCCGATATTGTCGGGCGTAAACGGCTTGCCCGTCGGCGACAGCACCTCGGCTTGTTTTTCCACACAGCGCCCTGCCAGCAAAATATCCGCTGTCACCACAATCGTCGCTGGTGATGCGCGATCAGCAATCCAGTCGTCGGCCGCATCAAAACCGTCCGATACGATTTGCATCCGAATGAAATCTTCGCGCGGAATACGCATCGGGCTATTGGCGACGATGATAACGGGCACATCCAGCCGCTCGGCAACACGGTAAATCTCATCTTTGACGGGGCAGGCGTCTGCATCAACCAATATGGTTGGGGTGCCAATCGGCTCTATCGGGGCATCACTCATGGTGTGGCCTTGCCAGTATTTGCGCCGCGATAGCAATGTTTTTTGTCATCGGCGGTTATAGGGATCGACACTGTTTTCATCATCCTCGCCCACTTCCTGGTCGCGTTTGGGCTTGCCGCGATTACCGGTGCCGAATGTGTAGCCGGTTTCCACAGCGCGGTCGCCAAATTTGGTGCGCAGTGCATCCATGGCGTGTTCTGCTTTGGCGCGTTTTGTGGCACCGGTATCCACCAGGTCCAGCGGGTCTGAGCGCGCTGCGTCATCAAAATCAGCCACGCCGACGCCTAGCAGCCGGTAGGGGGTGCCATCCAGTTCAGCCTCAAGCATCGGCAGTGCGGTGCGAAAAATCCGGTCGGCCAATTGGGTAGGGTCCGCCAGACGGCGGTTGCGTGTTTTGGAGGTGAAGTTTTTATCTTTCAGCTTAAGCACAATCGTATGCCCGCTAATGTTTTTGTCTTTCAGGCGCTTGGCGACTTTCTCGCTTAAGGCGCGCAAGACGGGCACCAGGGCGTCGGCGGTTGAATAGTCCGTGTTGAATGTTGTTTCGTGCGAAATGCTTTTGGCGCCCGCCCGGCTTTCCACATGGCGGCTGTCCATGCCGCGCGACAACGCATACAGCCGCCGGCCCATAGAGCCGTAACGCTTCATCAATGCGCTCTCTTCCATCTGCTGCAACTGACCGATGGTCGTTATGCCATCGCGCGCCAGCGTTTTTTCAAAAGCAGGTCCAACGCCCCAGATCATTTTGACGGGTTTGTCGCGCAAGAAGTCCAATGCCTCAGCTTGCCCGATTACAGAGAAGCCGCGCGGCTTTTCAAAGTCCGAGGCAATCTTGGCCAAAAATTTGCAGTAGGAAAGACCAACCGACACTGTGATGCCGATTTCCTTTTCGACCTTTTTCGCAAAGCGCGCCAGAACGCGGGCAGGGCTGTCGCCATGCAACCGTTGGGTGCC
>JBAUIL010000228.1:0-15626 GCA_049682915.1 Ahrensia sp.
CTCTCTGTCCGAGCGCGAAGCAGACCTCGCCATCATGGTGGGGCGGCCGGACAAGGGGCGCTTGCGTGTGCGCAAGCTCATTGACTATTCGCTCGGGCTCTATGCGTCAGCGGATTACCTTGCGCGCACCGGTCACCCGCACACCATCGAAGATCTTAAGGCGCATACACGGATCGGCTATGTCGACGATCTGATTTACACCCCGGCACTGAACTACGCACAGGAGTTCGCGCGCGACTGGATATCGGATGTGGAGGTATCCACCGCCATCGGCCAGTTCGAGGCAGTTTGCGCGGGTGCCGGGATCGGCATCTGTCATGACTTTATGGCCGCCGATGCGCCGGGTCTGGTGCGCCTGTTGCCGGCGTTGTCCGCCACGCGGAGCTACTGGCTGGTTTGGCACGAAAACCAGGCGGTCGCGCGCCGTGTGCAGGCGGTTGTCGAGCTTTTGGACCAAATCGTGCGCGACGAGCGCCACCTGTTTGCATCCCGTTGAAACCCGGCCCATCGCACTCGATGCTGTCAGACGAATTCGAAGCGGTCTTTGTTTCTGGCATAAGCGTCGATTTGCCAAAGAACTATGCCGAACGGAAATAGTGGTTGCTGCAATGCAGCACCGGGTCCATTGTACCTGCAAGGAGCTCATTCATGTCGATTACAGCCAGCATCTACCATTTGACACATTACAAATATGACCGCCCGGTCACGTTAGGCCCGCAATCCATCCGTTTGCGCCCTGCACCGCATTCGCGGACACGTGTCATATCGCACAGCTTGCGGGTGTCACCGGCAAATCATTTCGTGAACCATCAACAGGACCCCTATGGCAACTGGCTGGCCCGGTTTGTCTTTCTCGAGCCGGTGCGCGAGTTGAAAATCGAGGTGGATCTCGTTGCGGACATGTCGGTCTACAACCCGTTTGATTTCTTTATCGAAGAAAGCGCGAAGGACTTTCCATTTGGCTATAATGACGACATCGCCCCTGACCTGAGCATCTACCTTAATTGCGATCCGACTGGGCCACTGCTTAAGGGCTTTTTGGCGTCGATCTCCCTGCAGCCAACAGCGACGATTGATTTTCTTGTCGGCTTGAATATGAAAATCGCTCAGCAGATCGACTATGAGATCCGCATGGAGCCGGGCGTCCAGGCTGCCGAAACCACCCTGAGCCGTGCGGCCGGATCATGCCGCGATTCAAGCTGGCTACTGGTGCAATTATTGCGCAATCTCGGTTTGGCTGCACGCTTCGTGTCAGGGTATCTGATCCAATTGAAGCCGGATCTGATCGCGCTCGATGGTCCGGCAGGGACTGATAAAGACTTCACTGATCTGCATGCCTGGGTGGAAGTGTATCTGCCCGGCGCGGGCTGGGTTGGTCTGGACCCGACATCGGGACTATTGGCGGGCGAAAGCCACATTCCGCTGGCTGCCACCCCGCATTACCGCCACGCAGCGCCGATTTCCGGTGCGGCCAGCATGGCGGAGGTGGATTTCTCTTTTGATATGCAGGTCACGCGCACGGCCGAACATCCACGCATCACCAAACCGTTTTCGGACGATGCGTGGGAAGCCCTCAACAAGCTGGGCCAAGACGTCGACCGCAGGCTCGAGGCAGGCGACGTTCGCCTCACAATGGGCGGCGAACCGACTTTTGTGTCGATTGACGACTTTGAAAGTGCCGAGTGGAACTCCGATGCGGTCGGACCGACAAAGCGCGGGCTTGCCGATAAAATGATGCGCCGCTTGCAGGGAAAATTCTCCAAAGGCGGGCTCCTGCACTACGGTCAGGGCAAGTGGTATCCCGGCGAAACACTGCCGCGATGGACCTTTTCACTGTACTGGCGCAAGGACGGGGAACCGATCTGGCACAATCCCGACCTTCTGGCGCAGGAGGATACGCAGGAAGACGTCGGTCCAGAAGACGCACAGGCGCTGTTACTCGCAATTGCAGCAAATCTTGAAGTACCGCAGGAAAACGTGCTGCCCGCCTATGAGGATCCGGCAGAGTGGATCGTTAAAGAGGGCAATTTGCCTGTCAATGTCACGCCGGAGAACTCGAAACTGGCTGACCCCGAAGAACGTGCGCGCATTGCCCGCGTTTTCGAGCGTGGCCTGACGGTTGCAGCCGGCTATGTGCTGCCCGTGCAACGCTGGCAGGCACGGGCTTCCAGCCGCTGGATGTCAGAAGTGTGGAACCTGCGCCGGGGCAAGGTCTTTCTTGTCGCCGGGGACAGTCCGGTCGGCTATCGCCTGCCGCTTGGAACATTGCCGCATGTGCCCGAAAGCGATTATCCATTCATTGTACCGCAAGACCCGACGCAAGAGCGTGACCCGCTGCCGCCAGCCGAGGCACCCGATCAGCGCATCGCGCAGCGCACACAGGCAAGCGCCGGCCAGCAACAGGTGGAACAAACGCTTGGCGACCTTAGCGGACGGGTGCGCACGGCCATCTCGGTGGAACCGCGCGATGGACGGCTGTGTGTCTTCATGCCGCCTGTCGAAACACTGGAAGATTATCTTGAATTGATCAGCGCCGTGGAGGCAGCCGCCCATGGCATTGGGAAAAAGGTGCTGATTGAAGGTTACGCACCGCCCCATGATCCGCGCGTTGAGGTGTTGCGCATTGCGCCTGATCCCGGCGTGTTGGAGGTGAATATCCATCCGGCGTCCAGTTGGCAGGAATGCGTCAACACCACACAAACCGTCTACGAGGAAGCGCGCCAATGTCGGCTGGGGACTGACAAATTCATGACCAACGGGCGCCACACCGGCACGGGCGGTGGCAACCATGTGGTGGTCGGCGGCGCGAAGCCTGCCGACAGCCCCTTCCTGCGCCGCCCTGACCTGCTCAAAAGCCTCATCTTGTTCTGGCAACGTCATCCCAGCCTTTCCTATCTGTTTTCGGGCACCTTTGTCGGACCCACATCGCAAGCTCCCCGGATCGATGAAGCGCGGCACGATACGCTTTATGAGTTGGAAATCGCGCTGGATCAGATCTGGCCACCGGCAGAAGGAACCCCGCCGCCACCGTGGTTGACCGACCGCTTGTTGCGCAATGCGTTGATTGATGTGACCGGCAACACCCACCGTTCCGAGATCTGTATAGACAAGCTCTACTCACCGGATGGGCCAACAGGGCGTTTGGGCCTGGTGGAGTTTCGTGGCTTTGAGATGCCGCCCAACCCGCGCATGAGCCTCGCGCAGCAGCTCTTGCTGCGGGCGATTATCGCACGATGCTGGGAAAACCCGATCAGCGGAAACCTGACGCGCTGGGGTACTACCTTGCACGACCGTTTCATGCTGCCCGCCTTTATCTGGGAAGACTTTCTGGAGGTGCTGGCCGATTTGAAAACCTATGACATGGTGTTTGATCCCGCCTGGTATCAGGCGCAGGCCGAGTTTCGTTTTCCGTTCTGCGGCGAGGTAACCTATGAAGGGATCACGCTGGAACTGCGCGAGGCGTTGGAACCGTGGCATGTGATGGGCGAGACCGGTGCAATCGGCGGTACTGTGCGCTACACCGATAGCTCAACCGAGCGGCTTCAGGTGTCACTGAGCGGGGCCAATCCCGACCGCTACATCGTTACCGCCAACCGCCGTTGTGTGCCGCTGCAAAGCACTGCAACCAACGGCACGCTTGTGGGTGGTGTCCGGTACAAGGCTTGGAAACCGTCAATGTCTCTGCACCCGGTTTTGCCGGTGGACGCGCCGCTCACCTTTGATATCTTTGATACGTGGACGGGCAAATCGCTGGGCGGCTGCCGGTATCATGTAGCACACCCTGGTGGCAGGAATTTCGATACCTTTCCGGTGAATGGAAACGAGGCGGAGGCACGTCGCTTGAGCAGGTTTGAAAAGATGGGCCACAGCGTGGGAACGCAAGCACCGATACCGGAACGGCAGCACCCGGAATTTCCAATGACGCTGGACTTGCGTCGCAGGGCAGGTCTTTAGCGTATGCAACAAGCGCAATCCGCTCCAGTCAATTCGGGAAAAGAAGCATTGCTTGCGTCCTACACAACGCATTGCAGCGCCGACAATGATGAGATGCTGCGACCTGACGGGACGATCAAACCGGTTTGGCAGCCTTTCTTTGACCACCTTGCCGGCCTGTCTTCACACGAGTTGGGTCTTCGCTTTTCCCGCGGCGACCAATATTTGCGCGACGCCGGTGTGCTGTACCGGCAATATGATGAAACGCTGTCAACCGAACGTGAATGGCCGCTCAGCCATATTCCGGTGATCATCGGTGACGATGAATGGCAACGGATATCTGACGGTCTGATCGAACGCGCTGATCTGCTTGAATATATCCTGCGCGATTTTTACGGTGACAATAAGCTGGTTTCGTCAGGCCAGTTGCCTGCCAAGTTGCTGAGCCAGAACCCGAACTGGCTACGGCCGATGATGGGGGTGGGCAATCAGGACACCAAGCTTATCAATGCGATCTCGTTTGAAATCGGGCGCGGTCCGGATGGAAACTGGTGGGTGATCAGCGATTTGATCGAGGCGCCGTCAACCGCCGGATTTGCCATTGAAAACCGGATCGCCATGGGGCGTGTGTTTCCGAACTTCTTTGCCGGTGCCAATGTCCGGCGGCTGGCTGGCTTCTTTCAGGAATTTCAACAACGGCTAAGTGAAATCAAAGGCCGGGACGATGGCGAGGTAGCGCTGCTGTCGCCGGGCACGATGAACCAAAACTATCCCGAACATTCCTACATGGCGCGTTATCTTGGTTTGCTGCTGGTCGAAGGCGAAGACCTGATCGTGCAGGACGGCAAAGCAATGGTGCGCACCGTGGCCGGTCTGAAACCGGTCAGCCTTGTATGGAACCGGTTGCCCAGCACAATGTTTGACCCGTTAGAGCTTGATGCGTCATCAATGCTGGGTGCGGCGGGGCTTGTCCAAGCTATTCGAAGCGGTCGGCTCAAGACAGTGAATACGGTTGGAGCGGGCGTTCTTGAAACACGGGCGCTGATGGCGTTTTTTCCCAAGATCGCACGGGCCTATCAAGGCAAGGCGCTCGCCCTGCCCAATATCGCTACCTGGTGGTGCGGACAAGACAGCCAGCGCGACCATGTGATCGCCAACAAGGCGCGCATGATGGTGGGTGACGCCTTTTCTACAGTTCCACTGATGTCCGATCAACGCACAACCACTTTCGATGATCGTGCAGGTGGTCTGCAAACGCAGAAAATGACAGAGCTTCTGATGGCCTCCGGGCATACATTGGTGGGACAAGAGGCTGTGACGCTTTCGACAACCCCGGCATGGGAAGACGGTCGGCTGGTCGCGCGGCCTATGTGTATCCGTATTTCCATGGCGCGCACCAACAATGGCTGGTCTGTGATGCCCGGCGGTTATGCCCGGATCAGCGCCGGCAATGACGCCAAAGCGCTTGCCATGCAGCGCGGGGGCAAGGTAGCGGATGTTTGGGTGACCAGCTCTGAACGGGTCGACACGCCGACTTTGTTATCTTTTTCCGGGAACGCGGCCCCGCACAGCCTGACACATTCTCTTTTGCCAAGCCGCGCGGCTGACAACCTGTTCTGGCTCGGCCGCTACGTGGAACGCGCCGAGCAGAATATGCGCTATTTCCGGGCGTATTTCGCGCGGATTTCGGACGGTGCCGGGCATGGCGATGCGATGCCTGTTTTCATGCGCGAAAGACTGATGGGTGGGGTGGCCCCGCGTGCCGCGTCCATCGCCGCGCGTTTCGGCGAACCCTTGGGCCTTGCACTGCAATCGGCCTCGCGCGTCAGCGACCGCTTTTCACCGGACGGGATGATGGCGCTGCGCGGGCTGGTCAACGACGCGCGGGCGCTTGATCATCAAGCCATTGCGACAGAAGACATTCCGGTTCGGATCAGTCGGCTTTTGCGCCAGATCACCGGATTTTCCGGTCTGGTGCATGAGAACATGTATCGTTCCGACGGCTGGCGGTTTTTGAGCATCGGCATCTCGCTGGAACGGGCGGCCAATATGTGCGAACTTCTTGCTGCCTGCCTTGCAGCTGACACTGTCAGCGGCGCGCTCGACCTTGCGCTGGAGATCGGCGACAGTGTGGTGTCGCATCGGACCCGGTTCCAGATTGCGGCGACGCCGGAATCGGTGGCATCCCTTCTTGTGATTGATCCGCAAAATCCAAGGTCTCTGCGCTATCACATCACCCGCAGCAAGGCGCAGATTGCCCACCTGCCCAACCAGGAAGTGGACCAATTGATGAGCCAGGTCGCCCGTCAGGTGTTGTTGCTGGAAACCCAATTGGCGACCAGCACACCGGCGCAGCTTTCGCCAGCGGTCCTTCACCAGATCAAACAAGATATCTGGGCGGTATCTGACACGCTCAATGCCACGCATTTGGCTTGAGCGATGATTTACCGTATCCGATTGCAAATCGCACATTTCTATGAGTTGCCCGCGGCCAACAGCCGTCACTTGATCCGTGTTTTGCCGCGCACGCTGCCGGGCCGCCAAAGACTGACAACGCACCTGCTGGAGATCTTTCCTGAACCGTCGTCACGGTCTGACGCACTTGATTTCTTTTGCAACACCATGATCTCGTGTACCCATCGCGATCAGCATGACGAGATGTCGATCAGACTGTCGTGCCACGTCGAGATGTTTGAACCGGCACCCTGGGATGATGTATCACCCGATGTGGCCTCACTGATCGACCTATGCGACAGGCTCACTGATCTAGGGCCGCAATCGCCGCTGCACTTTTTGGGACCAAGCCCCCGCCTGCCACCCAACGCTGCCATCAGCGACTTTGCACGAGACAGCTTTGACCCGACCGCCAGTGCAGCACAAAACGTGATCCGCCTTGGCCAGCGGCTTCATGATGCAATGACCTTCGACGCTACGGCAACCACGGTTGATACCGATGCTGCGGAAGCGTTTCGCCTGCGCCGGGGTGTCTGTCAGGACTTTACGCATATCATGATACTGGGCCTGCAAACGCTGGGAATTCCAGCAGGCTATGTCAGCGGCTATCTGCGCACACTACCGCCGCCAAACGGAGTGAGGCTTGAAGGCGCCGATGCCATGCACGCTTGGGTGCGCGCATGGTGCGGGCCCGATCAGGGATGGATCGAATATGATCCCACCAATGCGACCCTGGTTGGCACGGACCATATTGTTGCCGGGTATGGGCGGGACTACGCGGATGTAGCACCGGTGCGCGGCTACCTAAGATCATCAGGCGGTCAAAGAAACAGCCAGGCCGTCGATGTGGAGGTTGACCGCTAGGGCTGAAATCAGGTCGACTATAGCTGGTCTTTAGATTGCTTGATCTGCCTCGCCCATTGCCGCAAAAACCGTCCAATCCACGCAAGCACTTTGCCGGTCATTTTTTGTATGACGGCGATCACATTTCACAATGGCTTCCTTCTAGATTGTCTAGGGCGCGCATCCGCAGGCTCCCACCAAGTCGCTCTCATGGGAACGAAAAAGCCTGTTTTCTGTATGAATGCGCGATTGGGAGGAATACGCGTGGCAAACATCGCTACAGGAAAGTTGAAAGTCGGCCTTTTTGGCATCGGGCTGGATGCCTATTGGCCGCAATTTGATGGCCTAGAAGAACGCCTGAAGGGCTATGTAGGTATCGTCGAGCGCAAGATGGGGCGTGATGATGTCGAGGTCGTCAATCTTGGTCTGATCGACACGCCCGAAAAAGCGGTCAAAGCTGGTCATGATTTTCGCGCTGCCGATGTCGACCTCATCTTCCTGTATGTGACCACCTATGCCCTATCATCAACCGTCTTGCCCGTTGTGCGGCGGGCTGGGGTTCCGGTTATCATATTAAATCTGCAACCGGTCGACGCGATCGACTATGTGGCTTTTAACAAGCTTGGCAACCGGACAAAGATTACGGGCGAATGGCTGGCCCATTGCGCCGCCTGCCCCGTACCAGAGATTGCCAATGTGTTCACCCGCGCGGGGATCGAATTTCATCAGGTGACCGGCGTTCTCAATGATGATGCCCATGTTAATGCGGAAATCGAAAACTGGATCGAGGCGGCCCGTGTCGCCCACATCATGGCGCATTCGAAACTGGGCATCATGGGGCGCTATTACAACGGTATGCTCGATATCTACTCCGATATGACGTCCCAGGCCGTCGCATTCGGCACGGTTTTGGAAATCGTTGAAATTGACGAGTTGGCCGAAATCCGTGGCGCTTTGGACGACAAAGCAGTCGATGACATGCTCGCACGCATTAAGGCGGAATTTGATATTCAAGCGGATTGCCCCGAGCAGGAATTGCGCCGCGCGGCGTCAACGGCTGCCGCATTGTTTGAGTTGGTCAAACGCCACGGTCTGGGCGCTTTGGCCTATTATTATGAATCAACGCCCGGGACTGAGCACGAGGATATCATCACATCCGTTATACTGGGCTGTTCGATGCTTACGGCCTCCGGTGTTCCAGTCGCCGGGGAGTATGAAATCAAAAACGCCCAAGCGATGAAGATTATGGACAGCTTTGGTGCCGGTGGTTCGTTCACCGAATTCTATGCCATGGATTTCAAAGAGGATCAGATGCTGATGGGTCATGATGGCCCAGGCCACACGAAAATTGCGCAGGGGAAAACCAAGGTCCGCCCATTGGAGGTTTATCACGGCAAGGTTGGTGCAGGAGTTAGTGTGGAGATGAGCGTAAAGCACGGACCGGTCACATTGCTGTCAGTCATCGAAATGAAAGGTGAGGTCAAACTTCTGGTTGCCGAAGGAGAGTCAGTTCCAGGTCCGACGCTAGAGATTGGCAACACCAACAGCCGCTACCGTTTCCCTATAGGCGCGCGTGCATTTGTGGAGACGTGGAACAATGCTGCACCGGCCCATCACTGCGCGGTCGGAATTGGCCACATTGCAAATCGCATTGAAAAACTAGGGGTTTTGCTAGGCCTCGAAGTCACTCGAGTGTGTTGAACCGACGCCCGACGGATGGATCGGTCGCGCGCGCCATTCAGAGGGGGGAAGGCCCTCCAGTTTTCTGAATTGGTTGGAAAAATGAAAGGCAGAGCTAAAACCAAGCTGCGCTGCAACGCCCTTGATCGATAGGTCCGTGTTGTCCAAGAGGTCTTTGGCCTTCTGCATTCGAACGGTCAATTGATAGTCCTTCATCGACATGCCGGTGTGCTCTCGAAAGATGCGGCGTAGACTGGAATAGCTCACATTGAATTCTTCGGCGACCTGCTGCATCGCATGATTGTCGACGCAGCTCTCCATCAGCCGCATTCTAACAGCGTTGATCAATTTGTTGCTTGTGTGTTCATTTGCGTTACGCGGACCGGCCAGAATTGCCAGCAGTTTCAACCCTAACATTGATAAAACCGGCTGGTTGCCGACAGCGTCTTTCCGCGCCAAATCATGGATCTCCAAAAACGTGTTTTCTACCTGACTGCGCATCGTGTTGCGAAAGATTGGCCGTTTCGCGTCAAGCAGTCCCGCATTCGTCGCCATGTCAAAGGCGGTGCCTTTGCACTCCACCCAATGCTCGCACCAACCAATATGCATGTCCGGTGCATAGCGATGCCAAACATTGGGAAAAAGAACGAAGACCTGTCCGGCTGAGATGTCCTCGTTCTTGCTGAAGTGGCCAAGCTTGGCGCGACCCTTGCCTTCGGAAATGTAGACAATCTGATAGGCCTGCAAAACGCGCCCGCGATTTTGACTGAAAAGATGATCCTCGGGATGGGTCTTTGCAGGATATTCATCGTGACGTTGCACCCGCGTAAAACCAGTGGCTTGCAGCGTGCAGCCCAGCGCGTGGCACAGCCTACTCTCCGGCATATATCTGAAATAGTTCTCAATGGTGAAATCCTGCATGAGGTAACTCTGCCATGACGGTCATTCAATGCAACCATGATATGTAGGGTGCACCCGCGAAAATCAGCATCCAATCACTTAGCTATTGAATATAATAATTAATTTCTCCTGCAATTGCGCTATTCCGCAGGCCGGTGCGATGGAAATTCCTCGTTAGAATTTGTATCCCTTTGGGCAGTTTTTTGTTGCCCTCTGACCTTAGTCTTACTCCTTGGAGGCGTGCCACAACTTCGGCCCACTGTCAGTGGGCGACAGGGTGTGAGCACATAAGATTTACGTTGGGAGGAACAGAACCGATGCATAAACTCATTATTTCCGCTGCAGCAGCCCTCGCCTTGTCTGTCGTCGCCGTTCCGGCGTTGGCCGATGATTTCCACGGGTTTGATCCAGCAACCCACGATGGCACAATGTTTGATGCGCCAAGCCTGATCAAGATGGTAGAAGCCGCGATGGCTGTTCGGCCACCGCGCAATGGCGAGAAATATGTCATCGGCTTTGCCAATCTTCAACGTGATATTCCGTTTTGCGCACTCGTCGAACAAGGCATTTTGCAAAACGCCGAAGCCGCCGGCATCGAAGTTGTGGTCGCTGACAATAGGCTTGATGGCGCGACTGCCTTGGCCAATGCGGATAGCTTTATCACCCGGAACGTTGATCTAGTCATTGAATTCCAGACCGATGCAGAGTTTGGCGCGGTTATTATGAACAGGCTTAACGCTGCGGACATTCCAGTGATTGCTATCGATATTCCAATGCCCGGTGCTGGTTTTTACGGTGTGAACAATCCGCGTGCCGGTTTCATGGGTGGGTCTTATCTGGCTCAGGCCGCTGTGGCGCGTCACGGTATGGAGGCCGTGATGAACGGCTACTTCATTGAGGGTGAGCTGCCGCAATCGGGTCCGATCCCTGCAATGCGTACGGGTGGGCAGGTGGCCGGTTTTCGCGCTGCTTTGCCCGATTTTCCGGAAGACCAGATCCTGACCTTTGACAGCAAAAATACGCTTGAAGAAAGTTTTACGCAGACCAACAACCTGCTCAGCCGAATTCCGGAGGGCGCGGTTATTATGGGGACGGCCATCAACGACCAGGCTGTGACCGGCATTTTGCGGGCTGCCCAACAGGATGGCCGCGACATGATTACCGTTGTCGGGCTTGGCGCTGACGAAGCCGGAACATTGGCGACTGAGGAAGATTTCGTAGCAGCGGTCGGCTCATTTCCGGAACGCTACGGCAACGCGTTGATCCCGATGGCTTTGGCAACGCTGGCGGATGTAGACTTGCCGGATGCGGTTTTGATCAACCATCAGATGGTGACACCGGCAAATTTGTGCGAGTTTAATGCCGATTATGAATGCGCGGATATAGAGGTCATCGACTACACTTTCCCCGAGGAAGCATTTGCTGAACATCTGGAAGCACTCAGGAACGATCCGGCACTAGCCGATGTTCAGAACTTGATCCCGGGCCAATAATCCGAGGCACTTAAAAGTCGTGCATGCTAGGCCATGCGCGGCTTTTCTTTGACGATAAGGCAGCGTGCCGCGCGCGCTGGGACCGTGGATGAACACTCAACCCTCACGTTTGCACATGACCGAGATCGTAAAAAGCTTTGGCGCGGTCCGGGTTCTTGACGGTGTGTCATTTGATGCCAAACCAGGCGAGATCGTAGCTCTGCTTGGCGCAAACGGTGCGGGCAAATCAACGCTGATGAAAATTCTGACAGCGAACTACGCCAAAGACGCCGGCACCATCTCGGTCAATGGACGTATGGTAGATTTCAATTCACCGCGCGATGCCACGCTCAACGGTATCCGATTTTTGCCACAAGAAATTTCTGTCTTTGGAGAATTGAGCATTGCGGAGAACATTTGCATTGCGGCAGAATCGAAAGGTAAGGTCAATTGGGCGCGGATGGCTGAGCGGGCCCAACGCGTGCTGAATGAACTGGGTTTTGGGCATCTCGACCCCACAAGCTATGTTCGCGATCTAACCGTTGCTGAACAGCGGATCATTGAAATTGCCCGCGCATTGGAAGGGCAAGCTGAGATCCTTGTCATGGACGAACCTACCGCTTCCCTGTCTGAGCAGGAAAGCGAACAGATTTTCGCGATATTGCGCAAGCTTAAACAGCGCGGAACGAGCATTGTCTACATTTCCCACTATCTCAAGGAAGTGTTTGAAATTTCAGACAGAATTGTTGTGCTGCGCGATGGGATGAATTCGGGCGAATTTGACCCCAAGACCGCACAGGTGTCCGATGTGGTCAATGCTATGCTGGGCCAAGTCGCCGGCTCGATGTTTGAGGAGCGGCCTCCGGTAGATCACGACGCGCCGGTGATCTTCTCCTGTGACGGGCTAACCTTTCCGGGACTGATAAATGATGTGACGTTTGACCTTCGCGCCGGAGAAATCCTCGGCGTCTTTGGGTTAATCGGATCCGGTGTCGAAGTTCTTGGCCGGGCTATTTTTGGCGCCGAGGGGCGTCCGCCTACTGGTCAGCTGACCTTGGCGGGCCTACCCTATACGCCGTCGTCTCCGATGACCGGGAAACAGGCGGGCATCGGGTTTGTCACGGCCGAACGCAAGACAAGCGGGATCATCGCAGATATGTCAGTCCGTGATAATCTGGTAGCGGCTTTCCCGACAGACTTCGGAAGTCAATATTGGACGCAGCCGGCGCGCGAAACAGCACACACTGAAGATTGGATCAAGAAACTTGGCATCAAGACCTCCGGCTCCGAGCAGGCGATCCGTTTGCTGTCCGGCGGCAACCAGCAGAAAGTGTGTGTTGCCCGCTGGCTCAATCCAAAAGTCAAAATGCTAATTCTCGAAGAGCCGACACGCGGTGTGGACGTGGGCGCCAGGCGTGAAATTTATAGCCACCTTGTGGCATTTGCGCGGTCTGGCCTAGCGGTTCTCGTTCTTTCATCCGACGTTGAAGAAGTCGCTGGTTTGTCGGATCGGTCCATGGTGATTGATCGCGGTCAAATCATCGCACACTTCTCACGCGGGGCAACGCCGTCAGACCTTATGGCTGTGACGGCAGCAAATTCCGGACAAAAGGCGAGCTAAATGTCGACGAACACCGGGCCTGCGACCCTCTTCAAGAAGCTATTCGGTGGCTCTGGCGTCAGCACGACTGTGCTTATCCTAATGGTCTTTTATGTGCTGCTGATCGTTGTCTTTTCGATTTTATCTCCGTTTTTCCTGACCGTTCGAAACATGACGTCGATTTCGTCAAACATCGCGCTGATCGGGCTGATGGCCGCAGCGGGCACGCCATTGATCATCGCCGGTGGCCTTGATCTCTCAGTCGCGGCCGTTGCCGGGCTAACCGGTGTCATCATCGCGCTGTTGCATGCTGCCGGCTTGCCGATCTGGTTTGCGGTGCTTGCAGCCATCGCTGTCGCCGTCATAATTGGCCTTTTGAATGGTTTATTGGCCACCTATCTGCGTCTGAACCCGTTGATTGTAACGCTAGCTACCATGTCGATCGTGACCGGCGTTTCGCTGATCCTAACCGGAGGGCTCACAAAACCGCTACTGGTGGACCACTTCAATTGGCTGGGACAAGGCCGCGTTCTGGGTGTTCCGGTTCCGGCTATCCTGATGATCTTGGTCTATGTTCTGCTATGGCTTATGCTGCAGAAAACCCATTTCGGGCGTCACGCGTTCGCCGTTGGTGGCAACCCCGATGCCAGCCGGCTGATCGGCCTGCCCGTCGACCGCACCCAGATTGCGCTGTATGTCATGTCCGCTATATCCGGTGCTGTCGCGGGCACCGTGCTTGCGGCGATGCTTGGCGCCGCCGCCCCCAACGCAGCAGGCCCTCACCTGCTGACAGTCATCGCCGCGATCATTTTAGGCGGCACCTCCCTGCAGGGCGGACGCGGCTCCGTGTGGGGAACGCTGGTCGCGGTATTGATCCTTGGTACGTTAAACAACGGCCTGACATTGATGAATGTCTCAAGCTTCTGGCAGGATGTGACCCGCGGTGTCGTGCTTATTCTCGCCGTCGGCTTTGACGGTCTGCGCCAACGCATGTCCTAAGGGTCGTATCAGACTCGCGCTATCCAGCTTCGGAATGCCAGACGTGGCCTGCGCGTGGCCGCAAAAAATCGCTATCGTCCTTTGAAAACAGCGCTTCTCATTGATTGGGCTGTGCACAAGTGAGCGGGCGAAGCTGCCCCAGATGTCGCCGACTGCCTGTCGCTTGAACAGCTCGGCGAACCGGCTGGTCGAAACACCCTGCATCGGGAAGGTCAGCGTGAACAACCACGTCAGGACAGCATAGGAGCGGCGACCCCGCCCTAGACAGCTCCGCCAGCCGCCGTCTCATATGGCACGATAATTGCTTTGTTTTTCACAGAGCCACATCATATCGGAAACACTTTCATGCATAAACATTCATGCTTTGCAGACCTCTCAAAATTCACGCCGACGCAGCTTGTTGCGCAGGCATATGAAAGGGCGCAGGCCTATGCTGACCCTGCGCTTTTCATCACGCAGCGTGACAAAGCCGAGGCGATGGCGATTGCAGAGCGCCTGCAAGCTGAAGGGCCGGAGGGCAAACCGCTCTATGGGCTACCGTTTGCCGTCAAAGACAATATTGATGTGGCAGGGTTGCCGACGACCGGTGCCTGCCCTGAAGCCAAATTTATGCCTGAAAAATCGGCATTTGCGGTAGCGCGGCTGGAGGCTGCAGGTGCGATCTGCATCGGCAAAACCAATCTCGACCAGTTTGCAACCGGCTTGGTGGGCGTGCGCTCACCCTACGGCGTGCCACGCAATAGCCTGCGCGATGATCTTGTGCCGGGCGGATCGAGCTCTGGCTCTGCTGTTTCGGTCGGTGCGGGCATTGTCGCATTTTCGCTGGGCACGGATACTGCGGGCTCAGGCCGCGTGCCTGCCGCGCTCAACGGCATTGTCGGGCTAAAGCCGTCGCTCGGCTTGCTATCTTCCACCGGCATGATGCCCGCTTGCCGCACGCTGGATACAATCTCGATTTTTGCAGCTCATGTCGAAGACGCGGCGCTCGTTGCCTCTGTCGCACAGGGATATGACGCGGCGGACTTTCTGTCGCGGGATCTGCCAAGTGTTTCGTCGGTCACCCCCTTCAGCGGACCATTGACCGTGGGGGTTCCACGCGCAGACCATCTTCGTTTCTTCGGCGATGATGATGCGAAGGCTGCCTATCAGCGCGATCTCGATGCGCTTGCGGCCCTGGGCGCTCATTTTGTGGAGTTGGATTTCGAACCGTTCTATGCGGTGGCGCAACTGCTCTATGAAGGACCGTGGGTTGCCGAGCGATACCATGCTGTGCGTGACCTGATGGAGCGTAATCCGGACGCGCTGCATCCTGTTACCCGCGGCATCATTTCAAACGCTTTGAAATTTTCAGCCGTCGACACGTTTGACGCGCAATACAGACTCGCAACCATGAAACGCGCGCTGGCGCCCATCATTGAAAGTGTCGATTGCATCGCTGTCCCGACAATCCCGACAGTCTACACGGTCGCTGAAGTTGAAGCTGATCCTGTGCAGCTCAACTCCAATCTGGGCACCTATACAAATTTCGTCAATCTGCTCGATCTGGCTGCGATCGCCGTGCCTGTCGGTCAGCGCGATGATGGCTTGCCGTCATCGCTCACGCTGATCGGCCCCGCAGGACAAGACGCGTTTCTGGCCGGCATCGCGTACGCTTTGCAGTCCGGCACTGCGACCACTGGCCAAGTCATTGCCCGTCCGGGCGAAGTGCTTGTGGCTGTGGTCGGCGCGCATTTGACCGGCATGCC
>JBAUIL010000229.1:0-1554 GCA_049682915.1 Ahrensia sp.
GCTTCAATGAAAGCCCTGCCAATGCGCTGACCAACCCGAAGCTTGATCCGTTCGGCAAAATTCCTGAGTTCAAATATTGCGCCGCACGCGTGCGCGCACACGATGGAGATGCTGTGCAGGCCGCCGAATAGGAGCATCTGACTACCTCATCTAATTGTGATTGGATGTTCAAGAGCACCTTGTGGACAGTTCAACGGCGCATGACTGCGCGATGAATGCCGATTGGTCTGGAAGGCTCGATGACATCTTTCTTCGTCTGCGCGTTGCGCATCTTTTTGTTTTTCTGTGTCGGTTTTGGCGTGGGGCGGCCAACGCCATTGCTGGCGCAAGAAACCACGCTGCCAGCCTATGTCATAGAGCAGTTCGGTACGCCGCCGCCGATCCCGGATGGCCCCTTGTCCAAAGAAATCGAAGCCGCTGTTCAAGCGGTGTTCATCGACGCGGTTCAGCAATCGCAGTGGGGGGCAGATCAAGCGGCGGCGCTCGATAAAGTTGCCGCGTCGGGTGATCCGCGCCTCGCCTGGATCATCGCCGATCGCATGCGGTTCACGTGGCAGTTGGATTTCAACAACGCACTAGCAGCCGCGGCGGCAAAGCTGCTGGGCATCGAGTTTACAGACCATGAGCGCTGGCACTTGATCAATGATCATCTGATTGCCTGGGATGTACCGGCGTTCCCGGGCTATCTGGCCGCAAAACGCGCGATCTTTACCCACTTTGTGCCGGGCTGGGAGATGCTGTTTGTGGAAGGTGATATTGAGTGGCAGATGGTGTCTTGGGGCGGCGTGCTGATTGATGACCGGCCCCATGATGCAACCGAACAGGTGTGCAATTGCATTCCGGCCACTGACAATCCCGAAACTTCCAGTGCCGATGCCGCGACATGGCTGAAAGATGATGATGTTGTCTTTGGCATCAGCATCAATGGAGAGCACCGCGCCTATCCTCGGCGAATTCTGGAAGTGCGCGAAATGGTCAATGACACGCTTGGCGGGCGTGATCTTGCACTTCCCTATTGTTCGTTGTGCGGCGCGGCGCAGGCGTACTTTACCGACCGCATGCCGGCCGGTGTCGAGCGGCCGATTTTGCGGACGTCAGGCCTGTTGATCCGGTCCAATAAAATCATGTACGACCTCAACACCTATTCGCTGTTTGACACATTCCGCGGCAACGCCGTCACGGGGCCGTTGTACGAAAAAGCCATCAAGTTGGAGCAAGCGTCGGTCGTGACAACGGACTGGGCGACCTGGAAAAAACAATACCCCGAAACGACAGTTCTCGTGGAACGGTTGGCGCTGGGGCGTGATTATGATTTCCGCAACGGACGCGATGCGCGGGGTCCCATTTTCCCTATTGGTGATGTTGATCCGCGCTTGCCGGTGCAGGAAGATGTGGTCGGCGTGGTCACGGGTGCCGGTCAAGCAATCGCGTTTCAGCGTAGCCGAGCGATGGCGGCTTTGCAGGGCGGGGTGCGCGTTGGCGTTGACGATGTTGCTTTGGTGTTGGAAGCAGGCGGACTGAAGGCTGTGGATGCCAATGGCACAGACCTGAGCA
>JBAUIL010000230.1:0-2419 GCA_049682915.1 Ahrensia sp.
CAGCGCGCCCAGTGGCGACAGTTTTTGCTGTCCGTCAATCGACACCCTCTCGGCATAATACGCTTTGTCGGTCAGGCCCATATCATCGACCAGCGCGCGAATGCGCGGCAGATGTCGGCCCAATTTCATAATCACGGTAACGTCCGCTGACAGGATGTGCCGCCGTAGCTCATCATCGTCCAGCGGTCCGGGCAGCACGGTCAGCACATCGTTGCGCGATGTCAGCGGCAAGCCCAGCGCACTGCTGGCCGCCATGACGGAAGAGACGCCGGGCACGATTTCACACCGGTAGCGGCTCGCCAACCGGTCATAGAGATACATGAACGAACCATAGAAAAACGGATCGCCCTCGCACAGCACACACACATCTTCACCCGTATCGAGATGGTTGCTGATGGTTTTGGCCGCCGCATCATAGACTTCAGCGGCGGGAAAACGCGCAACCCGCATCGGCACGATGATGGGAATTTCTATCTGGTCTGGCCGCAGCATGGTCTCCACGATCGAACGCGCGAAACTGTCGCCGCTATCGGGCGCGGGATAGGCGACAATTTTCGCCTCTGACAGCACCCGCGCCGCGCGCAGTGTAATGAGATCAGGCGCGCCGGGCCCGACGCCAATACCGTAGAGCGTTCCCGTCATGCGCGTTTTTCCCAAGCCCGTTTTTCCCAAGCCCGTTTTTCACAGGCCCTTTTCTCAAAAGCCCATTGCGTTACCGTCATCGACGGTTTCCAGCCGCTGAAGGGGCCAACCGGTGCCGCCGTCTCAACGCCGATCCGCTGCAATTCGCCGCCGTGCCGCGCATAAGCCTCCAACAGAACCGCTTCACCTTCGAGCGTCACCGCATGAGCCACCAAACGGCCCAACGGCTTGAGCGCGTCAACACAATGGTCAACCGTTGCCGCCGACAAACCGCCGCCGATAAATACGGCGTCGGGCGCTTCGAGCCCCAACAAACCATCCGGCGCCGTTGCATCCACCAAGGTGAGTTTCGGCACACCCAAGGCGAACGCGTTTTGCGCAGCCATATCGCGGCGCTTGGCTTGCGGGTCCAACCCGATGGCGCGGGCTTCCGGTGCGCCGCGCATCCACTCGACCGCGATTGAGCCGCAACCGCAGCCGACATCCCACAATAGTTGCCCCCGCAACGGCACAAGTTTCGCCAGCGCCAGGGCGCGCGGTACGCGCTTGGTCATCTTGCCGTCATGCACAAAGGCATCATCCGGCAGACCGGTGCGCGGCAGCAATTGCGCGTCATCATTTGCAACGCACTCAACCGCCAAAGTGTGGAAATCTGGCACATCCGCTTTCGTGTCATGCGCCAGCATCTCGATGCGCTCTTCACGTTCACCCCCTAAGGCGGCCAGCACAGTCAGCTTTGACTGCGGAAAACCACGTGCGACCAGCAAGGCACCCACGGAGGCGGGTGATGTTTTGTCTTTCGTCAGCACCAACAACCGCGCGCCCGGTGCAAAATAAGGCACGATCTGTTCTGCTGCGCGGCCATGCACGGTGAGTGTTTCAACGTCAGCCAGCGACCACCCCATCCGGCAAGCCGCCCATTGAAAGGCGGATAGTTGCGGATGAAAGCAAACCTCATCACGCGGTATCGCTTTCACCAGCCGCGCGCCCACCGAATACCAAAGCGGATCGCCCGTCACCAATATCACAAGCTTCTTACCGCGCAGCGAGACGATCGTCTCGATCATTGCATTGAACGGCGATGGCCAGGCGATACGCTCTGCCTTTACATCGCCCGCAAGCTGGTGGTGGCGGTCACCCCCGATGATCACCTCGGCACCTTCCACAAGCGCGCGCGTTTGCGACGACAGCCCATCGAGACCGTCTTCGCCGATGCCGACAACATTCAGCCACGGCTTGCTCATGCGCTCAATCCCGCAGCCAGTGCGTTGACCACGGACGATGCCATGGCGCTGCCACCGCGGCGGCCATGCACGGTGATAAAATGCGCACCGCGCGGGTTCGTTGCCAGTTCGGCCTTGCTCTCCACCGCTCCCACAAAGCCAACCGGAATACCGATGATCAAAGCAGGTTGCCCGTGGCCTTCATCCATCCGCTCCAACAGCCGGAAAAGCGCCGTCGGCGCGTTGCCGATCACGCATATTGAACCATCGAGCCGTGCCCAAAGGTCCACCGCCGCCGCCGAGCGGGTGTTGGCGATGGCTTGCGCATGGTTGGCGACGCGGTCATCATTCAACGTGCACGCCACCTCACTTGCCTCCGTCAGATGGCGCGTGATGATGCCGGCACGCACCATCTCGACATCGCAATAAATCGCGCTGCCTGATTGCAAGGCTTCAATGCCCGCTTCCGCCGCACCATCGGAGAATGCCAGATCATCGACAATATCGACCATGCCGCACGCATGAATGAGCCGCGTCGCGACCTTCGCCATGGC
>JBAUIL010000231.1:0-1620 GCA_049682915.1 Ahrensia sp.
TAGCGGGTGAACGCTTGCACATTGCCGGCATCAACATTGATGATGTTGCCAGTGGATTTTTCTGAAGCATCGCTGGCGAAGAAATAGGCGGCCTCGGCGATGTCTTCGGGATAGACCGAGCGCTTCAGCAAAGAGCGTTCGCGGTACATTTCCTCAAGGCCATCCTTGTCAGTCTTGTAGGTGGATGCGCGTTGATCGAGCCATTCGCCGGACCAAATTTTTGAGCCACGCAGCACCGCATCCGGGTTTACCACATTGACGCGAATGCCCACTGGCGCGCCTTCCAGCGCGAGGCAGCGTGCCAGATGCAGTTCTGATGCTTTCGCGGTACAATAGGCCGCCGCATTGGGCGAGGCGGCGAGGCCGTTTTTCGACACTATGAAAATCATCGACCCGCCGATATCCTGCTGGCGCAGCATCTTGAACGCTTCGCGCGCGACCAGAAAATAGCCGGTCGACAAGATCGCCATGTTCTTTTCCCACAGCGCCAACGATGTCTCTTCGATGGGTGCTGACGAGGCGATACCCGCATTGGAGACGACGATATCGACGCCGCCAAATTCCACCGCCATTTCCGCATAGGATTGCGCGACGGCGTCTTCGCTGGTCACGTCCATTGTGACCATCCGCACGACATCGGATGAATAGCGGCCGGCGAGCTCTGCGCGGGTTTTCTCCAGCGCGTCTGCGTCAATGTCCGCCAGCACAACGCAAGCGCCTTGTGACAGATATTTTTCCGCGGTGGCCGAACCGATACCACCGGCGCCACCCGTTACAATCGCGATGCGGCCTGCCAGTGCCTTGGGCTTGGGCATGCGTTGCAGCTTTGCTTCTTCAAGCAGCCAGTATTCGATGTCGAACGCTTCCTGCTCCGGCAGGCCGACATAGCGCGCCACGCTGGAAGCGCCGCGCATGACGTTGATGGCGTTGGTGTAAAATTCGCCCGAAATACGTGCCGTTGCTTTGTCTTTGGCAAAGGTGATCATGCCGACACCGGGCACCAGATAGACAACGGCATTTGCGTCGCGCATCGCAGGGCTATCAGGCCGTTTGCAACGTTCATAATAAGCTGCGTAGTCGTCGCGATAGGCGGCAACCATCCCAGACAGTTTGGCGAGTGTCGCATCGACATCCGGATTGGCCGGGTCGAAATCAACCACAAGAGGTCGGATCTTGGTGCGCAAGAAATGGTCCGGACACGATGTGCCGAGCGCTGCCAGTGGCTCCATATTGGCCGAGCATACAAACTGCATCACCGCATCATTGTCATCAAAATGACCGACCATGCGCACATCTTTTGAAATCATGCCACGGATGGCGGGCATCAAGGCACCGGCGATCTCGCGGCGCTGCTTTGGCGGCAGGGCAGGGCGTTTTTCGCCGCCAAACACCGGCTTGCCCGCAGTTCCCTGCTCAAACCAGTCAATCGCGCGGTTGATGATATCAATCGTCAAATCATAGCACTCACGCGCGTCGTCCGCCCAGGTGAAAAGCCCGTGGCTTTCCAAAACGACGCCTTTTGCATCGGGATTTTCCTTGCAAAACTTTTCAAGCCAAAGGCCCAACTCATAGCCGGGCCGTTTCCAGGGTAGCCAGCCGATCTCATCGCCGAAAATGCGC
>JBAUIL010000232.1:0-7199 GCA_049682915.1 Ahrensia sp.
GCCACTTTGGCCTTGAACTCTGGGCGGTGCTGTTTGCGTTTCGACATTTCTGATCTCCTTCGTCATGAAGATCAGCAGACAACAATTCGTAGCTTACGTCAGTGTCCGATTTCCGGGGAGTAGCTCACACATAGTAGCGCAGCAGGAAGTTATGCATCGAATACTCAAATGGTACGCCGAATGTGAAGCCCTTCCACTGTTTCGGATCACGTTTGTCTTTGTGCTGGTTGGCAAGAACAATCGCTTGACCGTTGATATTCTCAACCGCTGGCATGATGTAGGGGGTGGCTGTTGAGCCGGCACCAAGTGTCATCGCCAATGGCATCGGCGTCAGCATATGGCTGGCGTCATATTCGCCCGCCAAAGACTTGTCACGCGCCACCGCCCAACCGGCTGTTTTGATGACCTGAGCATTCAAACCATACCGTTCGTAAAAGCCGAGCGGTTGCGCCATGATGATTGGCGTTGCGCAGGTAATTGGGACAAAACCAATATTCAGGTCGCTCTTCTCCGGCGTTCCTAAATTATCGAGCAAAGCTGCTTTGGCCTGATCGAGCGGAAACACTGAAGCGAGCGCTGCGGCTGCGGTAGTGCCGCCTACCATGCCCATAAACGAGCGCCTGCTAATGTCGGAATGACCGAAGACGGAACGAACAATAGCGCTCTCAACGGCGCGTTCCATCATATCATCGGATGATGTGATCGATGAGTCCTGCGCGTGAAAGTCGCCGCTTGCACATGATTTACAGCCACAGTCCACGCCATGGCGCAAGTCAGTGCTTGATGAAAAAGGGTTTCCAAGGCTTTTTACCGTCATCGTCGTCTCCTACCGTTTGCGATGCCCCAGCTTAAGCCGTCAGTAGGAAACTGTTTTCGGAAATTTCAATTTTTCCTAGATTCATAAATAATTGTTTTTATTAAATAAAAAACATTTTCCCCTGCCACCATAATTACTAAAAATCGTAATTTACGAAATTTCGTTGCAATCCCTTCTGTTTTTGGTCACTCTCTACGGCATGCAGCAAGCAAGCCTAAACATCTTTGACAACGTGCATGCGACGTCTCTGCCAACGTTGCTGATCAATACCGATAGCGGCCTGGTGGATGCTGCTAATCATCAGGCAAATTTATTGCTGGAAGCGTCTAGCCTAGTCGGTATGCCGTTTGCGGACCTACTGGGCACAGATCTTGGTAAAATGATCGTCTTCACTGAGGCCGTAGATCACTACGGTGAGGGATGGACACGCGAGATCTCTTTGAAGACACGCAGTGGAAAACAGATAGATGCTGAACTGCACAGCAAGCTTATTTCAAACGATCAGCACCGGCACCTCATTGTGCAGATCATCGATCTGGAGGCTTTTGATCTCCGAACCCAGCAGGTCGTCAATGCGGATCTGCATAATAAAGGTCTGATGGAATGGAACCGTGCCCGCGATTTTTTTCGCGAAATGGAAAGCGATAATCAGCTTCTATTGGATGCAGCCGGTGAGGGAATTTACGGGATCAACCTTGAGGGCAAGACAACCTTCGTCAATCGCGCAGCACAACACATATTGGGTTGGACAGCAGACGATCTCATGGGCCAAGACATCCACGCCATGATCCATCACCACCATTCAGATGGATCAGCCTACCCATCACGGGAATGTCCAATCTACCATAGCTTTCGAAATGAAAAAGTGGCCCGCATCGAAGGAGAGGTTTTTTGGCATAAAGATGGCCGTCCGATCGAAGTGGAATACACATCAACACCAATCTATGACCAGCAAGTGCTCGCCGGCGCTGTCGTCGTTTTTCGGGATGTCACCGACCGACGTGAAAACGAACGCAAATTGCACTTGGCTATGGAGCAGATTGACACGCTTCGCGGACGTTTGGAGCAAGAAAACGAATATCTCCAAGCAGAAATTCAGCAGGTCCGGTCACACTACGATCTGGTTGGTGGTTCACCCGCCATTCAGCGAACACTCGCGCAAATAGATTTAGTGTCCAATACCGAGAGCAATGTCCTCATCACGGGAGAAAGCGGCACGGGAAAAGCGCTTGTTGCTTCCGCAATCCATAAAGCAAGCCCACGTAATAAGCGCCCCATGATCCGCGTTAACTGTGCTGGCATCTCTGCAGCAAGCTTTGAAAGCGAGCTTTTCGGCCATGTTCGCGGCGCCTTTTCCGGAGCGCTCCATGATAGAACCGGCAAAATCGAAATTGCCAATGGCGGGACACTATTCCTTGACGAAGTTTCTGAGGTCCCTGTCGATTTGCAGGGCAAAATCCTGAAAGTTCTCAAAGACAAGAGTTTTGAACGGCTTGGGGAATCACGCACCAACAAGCTGAATGTCAGAGTCATAGCGTCTTCGACCAAAGATCTTGAAGACTGCGTCAAGCGTGGGACGTTCCGGGAGGATTTATATTTTTTTCTCAATGTGTTCCCGATTGAATGCCGCCCGTTGAGTGAACGGGTTGCGGATATTCCAGAACTAACGCAGCACTTCTTAAGACTGGCCTGTGAGCGTTTGAAGTTGCAAATGCCCGCCATCACAAAAGCTAATATCCGTCAATTGCAAGACTATCATTGGCCCGGCAATGTCCGTGAGCTTCAGAATGTGATTGAGCGCGGCGCAATCTTGTCACGGGGTGAAAAGCTTGTGCTGGAGTTCAGCAAGCTGGATCGCAAACATAAGTTGAGCGAACGATCTCGGATTATGACTGAGGAACAAATGCGCGATCTGCAAATCAGCAATATTGTCGCCTGCCTAAAGGCGACAAAAGGCAAAGTTTCAGGTGACGATGGGGCCGCCGCAATTCTCGGCATCAGGCCCACTACGCTTTATTCGCGCATCAAGAAGCTGGGCATTTCGCAAACAATGATCGACGAAACACCGAACGGAGCTAACATATAAACGAGAACTCTAAGGGCGGCGGGCCAGCATCAATGAGCAAGCCGAGACTGGTTAGTGTTGTCTGACGCCACCAGTCTGACAGAACCGAAAATTGACTTTTCGTGTTCTATGTAGAATTGTTTTCGTTATTTACAAAGTTTCAAAATACCGAAAGAGATTCGCATTTGCAGTCAATCGACAGACACAAAAAAATTGTGAGCTTGGTGAAGGTAAAAGGCGTTGTATCAGTTGAAGATCTCGCCTCGGAGTTCGGCACCACTCCCCAGACAATACGTGCGGATTTGCGCGAGTTGGATGCCACAAAAAAGCTTGTACGTATTCACGGTGGTGCGAAGTTAATCGATGGCCGCGAAAACATGGAGTACGAAGAGCGTAGGCAAATTGCGGCGCGCCAAAAAATTGAAATAGGCAAACATGCCGCCGCCTTGATCCCTGATAATTCATCGCTCTTTGTCAACATAGGCACCACTACGGAAGCTGTCTGCGACCAACTGGTTGATCATAAGGGCCTGTTGGTTATCACGAATAATATAAACGTCGCCAATAAGTTAAGGGTTTACCGTGAGATTGAAGTCGTCATTGCCGGCGGTGCTGTGCGCATGACTGATGGCGGCATAGTGGGGGAAGCCGCCGTTGATTTTATCAAGCAATTCAAAGTCGATAATGCGATCATCGGTTCATCGGCAATTGATCAGGATGGCGCACTTCTGGACTTCGATTTTCGTGAAGTCAAAGTTGCTCAAGCCATTATTGAGAACTCAAGAAACGTTATTCTGGCTGCTGATTCCACAAAGTTTGAGCGCTCTGCGCCGGTGCGAATTGGGCATTTGTCCCAAGTCGATGTGTTTGTCACAGATAGGATCGCCCAAGACAGCATCAGAAAGATCTGTGCTGAAAGCAAAGTCGAATTGGTTGAAACCGATTCATCCACAGCACCATAATTTTCGATAAATCTTCGTTTGACATTCGTTTCATTTTCGTATTTTTTATACGGTATGGTGACGCCATAAATTGGTGATCCACCGGATCAACGCGTACTGGGAGGGATGCGTGAAGGCTGATTTCGACATCTTTGTCATCGGCGGCGGCATAAATGGCTGCGGTATTGCTCGTGACGCTGTGGGGCGCGGCTATTCGGTTTGCCTGGTTGAGATGAACGATCTCGCCAGCGGCACGTCCTCCTGGTCGTCAAAACTCATTCATGGCGGGCTTCGGTATTTGGAGCACTACGAGTTCCGGCTGGTGCGTGAAGCACTCAGCGAGCGCGAAATATTGCTGAAATCGGCTCCGCACATTATCTGGCCGCTGCGATTTGTGCTTCCCCATCACAGTGGCCTGCGCCCTGCATGGCTGCTGCGGCTTGGGCTTTTTCTGTATGACAACATTGGAAAGCGCGTTCTGCTGCCGGGTACGTCCACCGTTGACTTGCGACGTTCGACAGTAGGCGAGCCGCTAAAGCCGATTTTTTCCAAGGGCTTCGAATATTCTGATTGCTGGGTCAATGACGCGCGGCTTGTGGTCTTGAATGCACGGGACGCAGCGGATCGCGGCGCTGTCATCGAGACGCGCACACAATGCATCTCTGCGCGGCGGCAAGGCGATCATTGGGAGATCACGACCAAAGATTTGACATCTGGTCGAACATCCAAACGCACGGCTAAGTTGATCGTCAATGCGGCCGGACCATGGGTTGATAAGGTGCTGGGTCAAGCCTTTGGGAGCAACCGGTCAAAGAATGTGCGCCTGGTTCAAGGCAGCCACATCGTCGTGCCTAAACTGCACGATCACGATCGCGCCTACATTTTCCAGAATTCCGATGGTCGCATCATCTTTGCGCTGCCTTACGAGCAAGACTACACGCTGATTGGCACCACCGACCAAGATTATGAGGGCGATCCAAAAGACGTAAAAATAACGCCGAACGAAGTGTCCTATCTTTGTGACGCGGCCAGTGAATATTTTAAAAAGCCGATCCTCAGTGACAGCATTGTGTGGTCTTATTCAGGTGTGAGACCGCTTTTTGATGATGGTGCAAGCGCCGCGCAGGAAGCGACGCGCGACTATGTTCTGCGCGAAGATGGGGACGGGGATGCTCCGCGTGTCATCAATATTTTTGGC
This sequence comes from Ahrensia sp., assembly GCA_049682915.1. Taxonomy (GTDB): domain Bacteria; phylum Pseudomonadota; class Alphaproteobacteria; order Rhizobiales; family Rhizobiaceae; genus JBCDLI01. The sequence continues at coordinate 5,022 of JBAUIL010000232.1, forward strand.
GGGAAAATAACAACATATCGTAAGCTCGCTGAATCGATGTTGGACAAAATTGAACGCATCCTCGGGGCGCGCAAACCGGCTTGGACAGCCCAGTCCAGCTTGACCGGTGGTGACTTTCCTGTCGCAGACTTCGACAAGATTGTCGCTGATGTCTTGTCGAAATATCCGTTTGTTGAGCACGCCCTCGCGTGGCGGCTGGTGCGTGCCTATGGCACCAAGGTGTGGACAATTCTTGAAGGCGCGGCGTCGCTTGAGGATTTGGGCACAACATTTGGTGGGTCACTGACGGCCCGCGAAGTCCAGTATTTAATGCGCAATGAGTGGGCCAAAACGGCTGACGATGTGGTGTGGCGGCGCTCAAAGCTCGGCATCAGAATGCAAAAGGAAGAAATCGCGAATTTGGATCAATGGATGAGGGCGCAATGTGAAGGGCGATCTCATGCAGCGGAATAAAGGCCAACATTGTGCTTGAACTAAGTAATGTTTCAAAAAAAGTTGGAAACAGTTTCCACATCAAAGATGTGTCTTTGAAAATGGAAAGGGGCTCACTTAACGTTCTGCTGGGTCCGACCCTGTCTGGCAAAACGTCGCTCATGCGGCTGATGGCAGGGCTGGATAAACCGACATCCGGTGATGTGCGCATGGACGGCATTTCTGTTGTCGGTATGCCCGTACAAAAGCGCAATGTTGCGATGGTGTATCAGCAGTTCATCAACTATCCCGCAATGACAGTGTATGAGAACATCGCGTCACCCATGCGCGTTGCAAAGCTCGACCCGGCGACCATTGATCGCCGTGTGCATGAAGCTGCCGAGCTGATGAAACTAACACCGTATCTTCAGCGGACACCGCTGAATTTGTCGGGTGGTCAACAGCAGAGAACGGCACTTGCGCGCGCGCTGGTAAAGGACGCGTCGCTCGTTCTGCTCGATGAGCCTTTAGCGAACCTGGACTACAAACTGCGCGAGGAACTGCGCTTAGAGCTGCCGCGCATATTTGCCGAGACTGGTGCTATTTTTGTCTACGCAACGACTGAGCCACAGGAAGCATTGTTGCTTGGCGGCCAAACTGCAACGCTGCATGAAGGCAGCGTCACACAGTTTGCCGATACGATCGATATTTATAACCAGCCAAATGACTTGCTGACCGCACAGGCATTTTCAGACCCGCCGATGAATGTGATCTCAGTGATCAAAAAAGGCGGCAAGTTTCATGCCGCTCATAGCGATGTTGATGTGCCAAAACACATTTCAACGATTGCCGATGGCAGCTACAAGCTTGGTGTTCGCCCTCACCATGCGACCATGACGAAGCCAAGCGGAAAGTCACTCAAACTGGAGGGCACTGTCTCAACAACAGAGATCACGGGCTCGGAGAGCTTTATCCATGTGCTGGTCGACGGGCTCAACATTGTAGCGCTGATGCATGGCGTTCATCGTGTCAATGTTGGCGATCCCGGTGCTGTCTTCATGGAGCAATCAAACTTCTTCGTGTTCGACGCTGCCGACCAACTTATCTCATCACCACAAATGGCGGGCGCATAATCATGGCAAAAATTACGCTGGACAAGCTCGCTCATTCCTATCACCCGTCGCCCAAGAGCGATGCGGATTTTGCGCTCAAGGAATTGGACTATGTCTGGGATGATGGTGGTGCCTATGCGCTATTGGGGCCATCTGGATGTGGCAAGACAACGCTTTTGAACATCATCTCAGGTCTTTTGGTGCCTTCAAAAGGCAACATTTTGTTTGACGCGCAGGACGTCACCGAGCTTCAGCCTGAAGAGCGCAACATCGCCCAGGTTTTCCAGTTCCCGGTCATTTACGACACGATGACTGTCCGGCAGAACCTGGAGTTTCCGCTGGCGAACCGCGGTGTCGCCAAAGATGAAATCGACAGGCGCGTGCATGACATGCTCGATGTTCTTGATTTGCAAGGCAAAGCAAACCGAAAGGCGCGTGGCCTAACGGCTGATGAAAAACAGAAGATTTCGCTGGGGCGCGGTCTTGTGCGCTATGACGTGAACGCCATTCTATTCGACGAGCCGCTGACGGTGATTGACCCGCATATGAAATGGCAGCTGCGCACCAAGCTGAAAGACTTGCACCGCCAGCTTGGCCACACCATGATTTACGTGACCCATGACCAGACCGAAGCGCTTACCTTTGCTGACAAAGT
>JBAUIL010000233.1:0-8221 GCA_049682915.1 Ahrensia sp.
TGGCGAAGAAATTCGGCGCAAAAAACGCATTAATATCAACACACTAACTGGAGTGCGCTGGAATCACAGCCAGCGGATTATCACGCCACTGTCCACCAAGCGTGAACGCTCAGTTGATCAGAAAGGGGTATTTTGGGCGATTATTCGAGTAAGAGAAGCTGCAAATCAGCGACATTGGTACCTGTGGGGCCGGTTATCAGCAGCGCGTCCAGCTGCTTGAGCGCGTGGTAGCTGTCATTATTGGCGAGATAGGCTGGCAGATCGATGTCGCGATTCGTGGCGGTCTTATTTGTTTGGTTGGTGACCAGTCCACCCGCCGCATCAGTGGGGCCATCGCGACCGTCTGTGCCTCCTGACAAAAAGGCAAAGCGCCGCGTCAAATCAGTGGCATTGATCGCAAAACTGAGCGCCATGTGTTGATTGCGGCCGCCCGATCCAGTGCCGGTGACATGCACAGAGGTTTCGCCACCGGCGATAATTGCCTGTCTGCCATGGGGCGCCTGCCGGGCGTGCTCTACAAACGCTTGCGCGGCGTACTCGGCGTCGCCTTCCAACCAATGGGAAAGCACATGCACGCTATAGCCTGCCACCGTCAAAGCGTCGGACAGGGTGGCGAGGCTGATCGCGTTTGAGCCGATCAGAATATTGTTGACTGTCGGATTGCTGACGCGGGTTTCTTGACGCGGTGCCTTCAATACCTTCTGCACTCCGACCGGTAGGCGCGTCATGAGTTTATACTGGTCGATGATGGCACTGGCAGCATCGACTGACGCATCGGAAATGACGGTCGGCCCGCTTGCGATGATCTGCATATCATCGCCGGGCACATCCGACAGGATGAGCGAAAAGCCCTTGGCAGGGTGGAGCGCGCGGGCCAAGCCACCGCCCTTGAGCCGGGAGAGCGCCTTGCGCACCGTGTTGAATGCGGTGATATCCGCACCGCTTTTCAACAGCAGCTCGGTCGTTTCGATTTTGTCTGCCAGCGTAATGCCATCGACCGGTGCTGGCATGAGTGCGGAGGCACCCCCCGATATCAGGCAGATGACGAGATCGTCAGCGCGCGCGGCAAGCGCAGCCTGCTCGATGGCGCGTGCGGCAGCCTCACCGGCTTCATCCGGCACGGGGTGGTTAGCGCCAAAGACAGTGCAGCCTTCAACGGGGCGTTCGTTTTCATAATTGGTGACAGCGATAACCGCGCCGCGTTTAGGTGGAGGCACTTCCATAAGCGTGGCCTCCACCATATCAAGCGCGGCTTTACCGGCGGCTATAATGTGGACCTGGGCGGCGGCGGTGATTTGCGCTTGGTGCTGCGCCAGCGTTTGGCGGGTGCGCTCGAAAGGCTTGGCTGCATCGACTGCTTTGTTAAAACAGGCGCGGGCGTCATCTGCCAGATCGGTCAATGGAAGTTCCTTGCTGTGAGCGCTGTGATTGGCGGTGGCCATACAGTGCACTATTGGTTTTGAACCCGTGCCAAGTCAATTCAGGCGCACGGTCAGTTTTTTCGCGCTCAATGAAAGTCGCGGCTTTTGGGGATGATGCGCACATTGCGCGGGTGACGGCCTTGATTGACGACCACCGGCTTTTTGGGGCGCTCGGCGTCAGGGTCATGCACCGGCAGGCCACGGCGGTCATCCTGCGGGCTAATCACCTCATCGGCGTGAGACAGTGGAATGATGGTAGCGTTCTTGAGCTGGCGGTGGACGCGTTCCTTATATTCAAAGTCAGCAATGTCGCTTTCGGCGGTTTCACCACGCGCGGCCATGCGTTCCAATGTGCGGTGGGCGGACGACCGGTCCGGCAAAGGTGCGGTCACATGGTCCGCATTGGCAAATTGCAGTTCAAATTCATCATCCGACAAAGTGTCGAGATCGGCCGTCCGGTCGATGAGTTCGTGGGCGACAACGTGTATGACATCGCCCTCGCGCTGCACCTGGCCGCGCACGGCAATCAACCGTGCCGCCATGATGGTGCGTCGGTATTTGGCCATCAGCCTGGCCCATACCACAATGTTGACCGTGCCGGTTTCATCTTCAATGGTGATGAACACCACGCCCTTGGCGGTGCCGGGCTTTTGGCGCACCAGCACCACGCCTGCCACCGTGACCCATTCTCTATTGGCGCTTTTGGCGATGTCGTCGGCGGTCAGCGTGCGCTTGGGCTTGCGGTTTCTAAAGCGCAGGTCGGCGCTGGCAACACCGCTTTCAAACATGGGGCGCAACAGTGCCATCGGATGCGCTTTCAACGACAGGCGGTGTGTTTGATAATCCGCAACCACATGTTCGCGCAGCGCCATCGTTGGTAGTCTAACATCGGGGTCTGCGCCCAGCGCGCTGGTTTGGCGCGCATCAAACAGCGGCATTTGGCTGTCGCTGCCCAGGCCGCGAATAGCCCACAGCGCCCGGCGGCGGTCCAGCCCCATGGAGCGCATGGCGTCCGCGGCGGCAAGCCGTTCCAAAATGGCAAGACTCAAGCCGGTGTCACGCCGTGCTTCATCGGGCGATGCCAAATGATGCCGCCTGCGCGCGGTGAAGGCCCGCATCACCTCTTCGGGCAGGCCCGACACTTGCCGGAAGCCGAGCCGCACCGCGTAGCGTCCGTCCTCCATGCACTCTTCCAGCGTGTTGTCCCAGTCGGAATGGTTGATGTCGACAGGCCGCACCTCAATGCCGTGCTCGCGCGCGTCGCGCACAATTTGGGCCGGCGCATAGAACCCCATGGGCTGCGCGTTCAGCAGCGCCGCACAAAACGCATCGGGAAAATAATGCTTGAGCCAGCACGACACATAAACCAGCTGCGCAAAGCTCGCCGCATGGCTTTCAGGGAAGCCATAAGAGCCAAAGCCCTTGATCTGCTCAAAACAGTTTTTGGCAAATTCCGGCTCATAGCCCCGGTCGATCATCCGGCTGACCATTTTTTCCTGCAACAGATGGATGGTGCCGACATTGCGGAAGGTGGCCATGGCGCGGCGCAGCTTGTTGGCTTCTTCCGGTGAAAAATCCGCCGCATCAATGGCGATCTGCATCGCCTGCTCCTGAAACAGGGGCACGCCCAGGGTGCGGCCCAAAATTTTATACAACTCGTCTTTCTTGTCGGGGTGGTGGCGCGGCCACGGGTAGATCACCGGTTCAATGCCGTCACGGCGCTTGAGATAGGGGTGCACCATGTCGCCCTGTATGGGCCCGGGCCGCACAATGGCGACTTCAATCACCAGATCGTAAAACGTCGTCGGCTTCAGCCGTGGCAGCATGTTCATCTGCGCGCGGCTTTCAATCTGAAAGACACCCAGCGTGTCGGCACGCTGGATCATCTCATAGACCTGCGCATCTTCCTGCTCGACACTGGCGAGCGTGTAGGTTTGGCCATAATGGCGTTTGATTTCGGCAAAGCATTTGGCAATGCAGGTCAACATGCCCAGCGCCAGCACATCGACTTTCAAAATGCCCAACTCGTCAATGTCGTCCTTGTCCCACTCAATAAAAGTACGCCCCTCCATGGCGGCATTGCCGATGGGTACAAGCTGCTCAAGCGGGTCTTCGGTCAACACAAAGCCGCCCACATGCTGGGACAGGTGGCGGGGAAAACCGAGCAATTGCTGGGTCAGTTGCACCGTCATTGTCAGCAGCGGATCGGTGATATCAAGGCCCGCCTCCTTGATCTGATCTTCGGGCAGATCGCGCCCCCATGACCCCCACACGGTGGACGCCAGCGCGCTGGTAACGTCCTCCGACAGGCCCATCACCTTGCCGACCTCGCGCACCGCCGAGCGTGGCCGGTAGGTGATGACGGTGGCGGCAATGGCAGCGCGCGCGCGCCCGTAGCGCGCATAGATATATTGGATCACCTCTTCACGGCGTTCATGCTCGAAGTCGACATCAATATCGGGCGGCTCTTTGCGTTCTTTGGACAGGAAGCGCTCAAACAGCAGCGACGATTGCATCGGGTCTACCGCGGTGACACCGAGATAATAGCACACCGCAGAATTGGCGGCCGACCCGCGCCCCTGGCACAGAATATTGTGCTGCCGCGCCCAGGCGACGATGTCGTGGACGGTGAGGAAATAGTGCGCGTAGCCAAGCTCATCAATCAAGGCGAGTTCCTTGTTGATGAGCGTGGTGACACGCTCGGGAACCGGGCCGCAAAAACGCGCGGCCACGCCCTCCCACACCAGCGCCTGTAAATGCGCTTGGGCGGTTTTACCGCTGGGCACGGGCTCGTTGGGATAGTTATATTTCAATTCATCAAGGCTGAAGGTGCACAGCTTGACGATGTCTTGCGTGGCGGCAATGGCTTGAGGATAATGCTTGAACAGCCGCGCCATTTCATGGCCCGGTTTCAGATGGCGCTCGCCATGGGCTTCCAGCAGAAAACCGGCATCGGCGATTTTTTTGCCCTCTCGGATGCAGCTGACAACGTCATGCAGCGCCCGGCGCTCCGACGCGTGGTAGAGGCAGGCGTTCGTTGCCACCAGCGGCACCTTGTGGCGAGCGGCAAGGGTGGCGATGGCGCGCATGCGCTTGCGGTCATCACCGCGCAACAGCCAATGCAAGGCGACCCACAGCCCAGCCGGTTGCGCGGCTTTCAACTGATCCAAAAGGGTGGCGCAGTCAGCGTGGCGCGCGTCAAAGTCATCGGGCGGCAGCAGGATGATCGCTTGACCTTCAGCATGGCGCGCAAGGTCTGCGGCCTCGATATGGCATTCGCCTTTGTCTGCCGATCGCTTGCCATCGGACAGCAATTTGCACAGCCGGCCATAGGCGGCGCGGTCTGTCGGGTAGACCAGACAGGACAGGCCACAGGACAGCACAATCTGGCTGCCGACGAGCAGTTGAATGCCTTCTTTCTTGGCCTGGCTGTGGGCGCGCACAACACCTGCCAGCGTGTTGCGGTCGGCAATGCCGATGGCGGTGTGGCCCAATGCTTTGGCAGCAATCACCATCTCGCCGGGATGCGACGCACCGCGCAGAAACGAGAAATTTGTCGCGCATTGCAACTCCGCATAGGCGGGCGCATCCGGTGGCGGGGGCGACATCATCGGTCCGGTAGGTCGTTTAAATGTGATCGGCGGATTTTCCGGTGGGCGGGTCATTGTTTATCTCCCCCGCAATCGACGGACGCAAAACCGCTACGCACTTTTGCTGCGATTGCTCATGATTTCTCCCGCAATCGACGGACGCAAAACCGCTGCGCACTTTTGCTGTGATTGCTTATTGTCAAAACAAGCCGTGCACATACCAGTCGATGCGGCGTTGTTTGTGGTCGCTGCCCTCAACCGGCTCATCCTTGATGGCGCGGAAAATCCAATAGCGCAGGCCCTCATTATCCTCGACATCATAGTAGTCGCGGAATGTCGCGCTGCGCTTTGCTTTGAGATCGTCATGCCACCATTCAGGCAAAATGCGCTCCGGCCCGCGTGCCCGCACAATGCGCCGCAGCACCCTGCGCCAGACAAACTGCACCGGTGGGCTGTCGGGCAATTCGGCGGTGGCCCGAACCGGTTCCGGCCTTGCCAAAAGCCGCAACGGTCGCGGCGACCAAGCCGGTTGCTGGGCAGCCCATCCTTGCCAGTCAATGGCCGTGTTGACGGCGGCAAAGCGCTGCGCGCGCTCCGGCACATGGCTGGCACAGGGGCGCAAGCGAAACACGGCCCGTGGCCCGGCCCGGTTGCTTACCACATCGGCAAAAGTGGCGAGCCCCGGCGCCGACAGGCACGGCGTGGCCATCAAAGACCCGGTTTGACCGGCCAGCAGCGCATTCTGGCTGGCGCTGACCGTTTGCACATCACCCGCATGGATCACAAACAGATCAATGCCAAAGCCGCAATCAATCTGGTCTAACTTGTCCCGGAACAGGCGCTGGACGATATCGGGATGGTGAGCGGGCTGCGACAGCGACACCGCAACATGGCTGACACCGCCATCGGCGCGGTAGCCCGACAGGCAAAACCGCCGCGCGCCTTTGCCCGCCTGCGCAAGCTGCGCACACAGCCGCGGCAGCAATTTCTCCAGCGCCATGCCCACCGCTTCCGGCTGCAAGGCGAGCGTGGGGCATTGCAGGCTGGTGCGAAACAGCGGCGGCTCTTTGATATACCGGATCGGTTCATCGATCAGCCCGCTCAGCTGGTCGAGCCGCCACTGCACGGATTGGGCGGCTTTGGCTGAATGGCGCTTGAGCGCACGCGCTGACGTGCTGTCACGAAACCGCCGTTCCAGCGCCGCACGCGGCAGGCAGCGCACATCGCCGATGCGTTTCAGCCCCAGCCGTTTCAACAGCGTGACCGTGTCATCATCCAGCCGCAGCGCTTCGATGCGCAGCGGGTCCAAGGCGGCCACATCGCTGTGCGGGGCCATCATGTGCAGATCGCGCGCCGCATAATGGCTGAGCGCAAAACCACATGCCAGCGTGTCGGCAATGGCGATGCGTGCCGTCAGGCCAAACGCTTTCAGCCGCCTGGCCATGTCGTCGATCATGGCTTTTTCGCCGCCAAACAAATGGGCGCAGCCTCTGATGTCCAGCGCGAAATCATGGTCACCATAAGCGGCAACACAAGGTGAGTAACGTAGCAGCCATTGGCCCAATGCGGATAGGGCGGCCCGGTCGGCACCTTCATCATGGGTGACGACGTCGAGCGTTGGCACCATGGTGCGGGCGTCTGCCAGTTTCATGTCCGGCCACAGCCCCTGCGCGTAACCATCCGGCCCCAGCGCGCTGATGCGGGTGCCCTTGGCGCCATGTTGCACCAGTACCAGCGGGCCGCTGGCAGTGGTGTCGGCCTTGTCTGATGATGCGTCCTGTCTGGATTGTTCATCCCACCATGGTTTTAGTGCGTGGGTTTGTTTCAAGCTTTGCTTGATGTGCCGCTCGATTGGAAAAAACGGCAGGTGAACGAAAACAATGCGTCTGGTCATCCCAGCAAATCCTCCACGGGTACGCTGCATTGGGCTGGCTTTCGGTTGTGTTGTTTTGGAGTGCTTCAGTGGTCAGCGGCGGCATGGTCTTGCCAAGGCGCACACGCGGCAAGCCGACATGCCATGTGGGCAGGCCCGGCCCGTACGGGTCACGCGGATCTTCCACACTGGTTGTCGACGACACCTGAAACCGTGTCTGGGCAGCGGAACCATGGCCTGCGTCACGCTCAGCACTCATCAGCAGGCAGGGGCGCTGGTGCTGCTTGCACAACATCGACAGACGGCGTGAGCCGGTGAAATCCGGTCGCGGCCCTTCGCCGATCACCGCTGCAACACCGTCGGTTTTCAGTGCTTCTTCCAGTGCGAAATGCAGGTGAAGCGCATGGGTGACCTTGGCGAAAATAATCTGCGCGGGCGAAATGCCATAGCGCTCCAACCCGAATGCATACATCTGACCATAATCACCGATTTGCGCGGCAGTGACACACCAGATGATCGGGCTTGACGGGCGCAACCGCGACAACAGACCAAAGCAAAAGCCGGTGAGTGTCGGCCATTGTGACGCCTTGAGCGGTTCAATCTCATGCAGGCCCGCGCGGGACAGCCCATCATGCGGCAAGCAATCATCAATGGCGTCAATACCGATGCGCCAAGCAGCGTGCGGGGGCGTGCGCGACACTTCGGAATGGTCGGCTCGGCACGCCTTTTCTTTTATGGAAACACCATGTTGCATCATCACCTCATTTGTTCGAGATGAGATTATGTTCCTATTTTGTTCTCATTGCGAGTCTTTTATTTGCGTCATTGCCGCGCGCTTCAGCCATGCGGCATGGTCAGGCAATCACTCTTGAAAACGCATGGATTTCCGCCCAGGCTTATTGTAACAAAAAAACCGGCTGGCCCCGTAGCTCAGCAGGATAGAGCAACGGATTCCTAATCCGTAGGTCGCGCGTTCGAATCGCGCCGGGGTCACCAGCTTTTACCGAGACCAGTCAGGCAGCGTGGTTCGCTTCAGCCAGCTTGGCCCACAGGCTGATGCCATGGGCAATGGCTTCGTCGTTGAAATCATATTCGGGGTGGTGCAGGCCGGCGCTGTCGCCATTGCCGATCAGGATCATCGCGCCTGGGCGTGCTTCGAGCATGTAGGAAAAGTCTTCGCCACCCATCAGCGGTTCGGCATTGGTGTCAACATTGCTGTCGCCAACAATGTCGCGCGCAATCGCTGCCATCACATCGGTCTCTGCGCCATGATTGACCGTAACGGGATATCCGCGATGGAACGTGAATTGTGCCGTCGCCCCATGGGCTGACGCAAT
>JBAUIL010000234.1:0-4581 GCA_049682915.1 Ahrensia sp.
GCGCGTAGCAGAAACGTTGTCGTCAGATCATTATTCAGCCGCAACTCTTCAATGAGCGGGGATAAATCGTCGGCGGCCTGATCAATCAGATGGATCAGTTGCTTGCTCATATTTTCTTGGGTCAAGCGTTCTGCACGTTCTGCGCTTTGCTGGCCAGCAAGCTGCAGCAAGGGCGATTGCGCCAGCGCCTGAGATGCAAACCGCAACAGCCGGTAGCGCAGCACAACCGGCAGGTTTGCGCGGTCCAACAATCGGCCTCTAACTGTTGCGTTTTCGCCCAAGCGCGCGACAAGCATGGACAGGCATTCGTTGCAGATATTGGCGTTAATATTGTCCAGCATGGCGACGGCGGCCGCAGGTGCACCATATTTCGCCAAGCAACGCGCCAGCCGGTTCGACATCGTGGGACGCCGTGCAATCACCACCTGCAATTGCTCGGATGCCGTCGACACAACCGGTTCAATATCGTGATCGCTGAGCACCGGCGAACGCGCAATCACAAGCGCGGCAATATCGAATTGGTCCCGCGCAAGCGCTGCGATAATTTGTGGTGGTGCTTTGCGGCTTGATGCCAGCGCCTCGGCCAACGCCGCACGAATTTTCGGTGAGGCATCATCCAGCAACAACGTCATTGCTGCTTCCGCACCACACCGTTCGTCAAAATCCATCTCGCTTTCAAGATAGGCCCGGCCCAAAGCCGACGCGGCGGCTGCACGCTGCGAAACGGATGCACTATCCTTCCACTTCAGGAAACGCTGGGAAATCATCAACACACCTCACTCAAACACATGAGATGAGCTTAAGGTGAAAAGGTTTACGGTTCCTTCACCATAAAACGCAGGATTGCGTTAGCTGTTTGATGGCCGCCCAACGGCAAATACTTCACGCACCACACTGTAATCGAGATAGCCAAGCCGCGACAACGGTTGCGCCTTTTCGACATCAAAACAACCGTCCGTGACGAATGCCTCATCAATGCGAATCCCAATGACTTGCCCGAACACAGTCCAGGCATCCATATTGACGCCGTCCACTGTCTGCTGCTGCACTATTTGGGTAACTTTACACTCCAACACGGCAGGCGCACCGACCACATAGGGTACATCAATCAGACTGCATGGCGCGCTCTCAAGCCCTGCATGGGCAAACTCGGACTGCCCGCGCGCAAGCGGTGCCGAACTGGCATTCATCGCATCAAATTGCGCATGGCTGGCATAATTGGCTGCAAACACGCCTGTTTGCCGCGCAAAGGTGAGCGTGTCCTTCTGTCCATCGGACGAAAACATCACAATGGGCGGATTGCTAGCAACAGCATTGAAGAAACTGTAGGGTGCCAGATTGATGTCACCCGCCTTTGAGCGTGTCGAAATCCAGCCGATGGGGCGCGGCGCGACGATCGCCTTGAACGGATCGCGTTCAAATCCGTTGGCGGCATGGTCGCCTGTTTCAAAGAAAATCATGGTGCCACCGGCCCGGCATATGCACTCACCAAAGCTTCTACATCCGGCCTCGGGCGCTCGGGAATATCGCGCTCACAATGGCCCAAATGTACCACACCCGCCATGCGTTCATGCGACCGCAGGCCCAAAATCGCGCGCGCCTCCGCGTCGTCACTGTACCAGCCGGTCACCCAATTGGCGGCAAAACCCATCGCAGTGGCCGCACTCACCAAATTCATCGCCACCGCGCCCGCCGACAAAAACTGTTCCCACTGCGGAATCCGCTCGTGCTCTTTGGGATTGGACACCACGCCGATTGCCACCGGCGCACGGCGCAGCCGGTTGCGGTCGCGCTCCAACTCGTCAGCGGGTGTGTTAGGCCGAAGCCGAGCGGACAAGGCCGCCAACTGCTCGCCGATTATGGCACCATCCGCATCGCGATACACAATGAAACGCCATGGTTCCAACCGCCCGTGGTCCGGCGCGCGCGCGGCAATGGTCAGCAACTGCATGAGTTGCCCCTCATCCGGCCCAGGCCCGGTGAACTGAGACAAAGGCACGGATTTTCGAGCCGCCAGAAACTCCACCGCTGCTTGGTTCGCCTGTGGCATATCAACATCCCTCACTGTAATTCACCGCTATTCATGGTCGTGAAGCATATGGGGTAAGTGCCTTGAAATTGCCACCGCTTTCGTGTCCAACATACAGGCCGAATAGGGAGAATTTTGCAGCCAATGCAGGTCACGTTTCAACCAGCGCGATGGATCGTCATGTTCCTTATAGCCGCAACAGGCCCGGCACTGGCGCAGAATACTGACGACGCGCTGGAAGGCTTGAAAATTCCCGGCATTGCCAATTACGCGCCCTCCACGCGCACCATCCCGCTCAATAATCAAGCGATAGCGGGCGAGTTACTGCTGGATGCTAAGCTATCGGCGGAGGGTGAGCCAATCACGGATGGCTTGAAATGGCGCATTTACAGTTCGGAGCCTTCTTTGGCCGATGGCACGCTGCCGCTGATCGCGACCGCTGAAGGGGGTGGCGCGCGGTTTCTGCTGGAGCCGGGAGATTATCTGGTTCATGCCGCATTCGGGCGTGCCGGTGCCACTACCCGCATCATGCTGACCCAAGAGCCGCGCAACGCCACCTTGGTGCTCAATGCGGGCGGCCTGTTGTTGGATGCCACCCTGCCCAACGGTGTGGAGGCAAAAACCGCACGGCTGAGCTTCGACATCCACTCCATTGATGAAACCACTGGTGAGCAAACGCTGGTTTTGCCTGGCGTTGCCGCCAATCACACTGTGCGATTGCCTGCAGGCACCTATCATGTGATTTCGAAATATGGTGGCTACAACGCCGAAATCCGCGCGGACTTGCGCGTTGAAGCGGGCAAAACAACCCAAGCCACTATTGAGCACCGTGCCGCATCTGTTGCCTTCGAGCTGGTGCGTCAGGAAGGCGGTGCGCCGCTGGCCGATACGGCTTGGTCAATCCTGTCACCGACCGGTGAAATTATTCTCGAACATGCCGGCCCGCGCCCGTCGGCCATTCTGGCGTCCGGCACCTATACTGTCGTGGCAGAAAACCGCGACCGTGTGTATCAGAAAGAAGTCACAGTGACTGCAGGCCGCGATTTGAACATCGAATTGCTGACCAGCGAAAACTGATACTTATCAATTTTTTATTTGGATCGGCTCAAGCGAAAATACAGCATCGTAAAGCCGTTTGAGCAAATCATTGCGCGATTCGTAGGCTTCCAAATCAGACCATGGAATCGTCGCACCAATCGTCGCATGAATTTGTTTGCCGTAAAGTCGCGAAAACTCACGGATGAGAAGCGACGTGCGCAAGGTTAGCGAGAACTGGCTGACCAAGTGAAACACCCGGCCATTTTGTCCGGCGAAATGCACGGGAATGACGTTGGCCTTGGCCGATTGGACCAGCCGCGCGACAAACATTTTCCAAGGCAGGTCCACAGCCTTGCCAAGCCCTTTGGGTGCTGTTGCGACACCGCCAGACGGGAAAATGATGATCGTCACGCCCTCTTTCAGCAGGCGCACGGCTTCCTTGCGCGTTTGCAGGTTAAGCGCCACCGCTTCCTTGGTTTCCTCAAATGAAACCGGCAACGAGTAAGGCCGTATCTCCGGCACCTTCAACAGATCATTATTGATGACCACCCGAAACGGGCGCTTGAGTTTTTCGGCCAGCGACAAAAACGCGATACCATCCCCGATGCCATAGGGGTGATTGGCAATCATCACCAGCGGCCCATCGGGCAAATCGGTTGGCGGCCATTGCCCGCCAGCTTCCAGATCAACCTCAATCAGATTGAGCATTTCAGTGAAAACGGTTTCGCTTTTGCCGAAAATCTCGTTGCGCCAATATTCGTATAGACCTGCAAGCCGGTCTCTGCCTGACAGGTTTTCAACGGCACGAATGAAGGTCCGGCGCAGCCAGGGATCATCCGGCCGCGCGTAAGATAATTCTGCAAACCGTGCGCCTCGCGCCATCGGCAAAACCCTCGTCACATCCAAGTGTTGTAGGTATATTACGACACTTTTACAGTTTTATATACGCTTCCGCATGCGGCCTTGGATCACGCCTATCGCTGTTGCGCGCGGCGCACATCCGGCGGCGTCGCTTCTGCCACGAGGCTTTCAACCGCTTCATCCAGCGTCATGGATGTTTGGTCGCGTGAACCGAGACGGCGGATGTTGACGGTCTGCTCCTCTGATTCACGCTTGCCGCACACGACGATAACCGGCACTTTTGCCAGAGAATGCTCGCGCACCTTGTAGTTGATCTTCTCATTGCGAAAATCGGTGATGACTTCCAAACCCTGATCGCGCAGGCGCGCCGCGACCGCTTCACCATAGCTATCGGCTTCTGATGTAATGGTCGCCACCACCACCTGTGTCGGTGCAAGCCAGAGCGGAAAATGACCTGCATAGTTTTCCAGGATGATACCAAGGAAGCGCTCCATGGAGCCGCATATCGCGCGGTGGATCATCACCGGCTGCTTTTTGTTGGACTCGCTGTCGATGTAAAACGCGCCAAACCGCTCCGGCAGGTTGAAGTCCACCTGCGTGGTGCCGCACTGCCATGTACGCCCGATGGCGTCTTTCAGCGTATATTCGAACTT
>JBAUIL010000235.1:0-1966 GCA_049682915.1 Ahrensia sp.
ACAAGGTTGTTTCGTTTGGCCGTATGCGCAAGCAGCTTGAGCGCTTTGAGGAAAATTTCTGGTCGGGCGCATCGCTGGAAGAATTGTACCGTTCTTTGCAGGACAAAAAAGCGACCGGCATGGGCGCCATTTTTGTGGCTGCGATGCGGGAGTGGAAAAAGTCTTTCGAACGAGGCGCACGCACACCGGTGAGCCTGCAAAGCCGCATAGACCGCGCGATGGATGTGGCGCTTGGCCGCGAGATGGAGCGACTGGAATCCCGGCTCGGCTTTTTGGCTTCGGTCGGTTCGGTTGCTGTGTATGTGGGCCTGTTTGGTACGGTCATCGGTATCATGACATCATTTCAGGCGATTGCCGGTTCTGAATCAACCAACCTCGCCGTCGTTGCGCCGGGCATTGCCGAAGCTTTGCTTGCAACCGCCATCGGTCTGGTTGCGGCGATCCCTGCCTTGGTTGCCTACAACAAGCTGGTTGGCGATGCCGGTCTAATCGGTGCGCGTATGGAAGCGTTTGCCGACGAATTCTCGGCCATCCTGTCGCGCCAGATTGATGAGCGCAGCGCACAGCGCCCTGCGGCCGAATAGGCCCGAAAGGAAAGCATCATGGCTGGAACCGCTACAGGACGCGTAAGCCGTCGCCGCCGCAACCGGCGTGCGACCGCCGTTCGCCCCGTTGCAGAAATTAACGTCACGCCGTTTGTCGATGTGATGTTGGTGTTGCTGATCATTTTCATGGTGGCAGCACCGTTGCTGACCGTAGGCGTGCCGATTGATCTGCCTGAAAGCCGCGCGCAGCAGCTTAACTCCGACACGCAACCGATCACGATTTCGGTGCGCAATAATGGTGAAATTTACTTGCAAGAAACGCTGATCACCGTTGACGAGGTGGTGCCGAAACTCGAAGCCATTGCGCAGACGGGCTATGACGAGCGCATCTATATCCGCGGTGACCGTGACGCCGATTATGGCGCGATCATGCGGGTGATGGGCCGCATCAACCAGGCGGGCTATCGCAACCTTGGCCTTGTCACGCTGAGCGAGCAGGATAACTAAGCCATGCGCGTCGGCCTGGTCGCTTCGTCAATTTTGCATGTTGCTCTTCTGAGCTGGGGTCTCATCACGCTTGGTGAGCCGGAGCAGTTTGACGTGCAGGACGTGCAAGCGCTGCCGATTGATCTGGTTGAGTTAGCCGAGATCACCCAAGTGCAGGAGGGTAGCGAGACCGCGCCGAAAGACGGCCCTGCCGCACCGGACGAGGTTGAGGTGGAAACACCGGTGCCCGATGCACAAAATGTCGGTGACAGCGCGATTGATCAATCGACACCCGAGACTGAGCAGCAGCTACCACAAGAGGTGGAAGAGGCGCGCCTGCCTGAGCCTGCCGATATTCCAGTGCCGCGACCCAACCCGCGCCCCGACCCTGAGCCAACGGTTGAGCCTGCGCCGGAAGAGGCGCCCGCTACGCCTGCAACAGAAGTTGCGCCACAGCCAGAGCCGCGCCAGGAAGTGACACCGGAGCCGGTGCAAGAAGCAACCGAATCAGCCGAAGAAGCGCCGGCGCCCGAAGAGCAATTTGTCGAGCTGCCCGCGCAATTGCCGACGATTGCGGCGCGGCCCGAACGACCACCGGCGCAGACCGCTGCAACGCCAACGCGTGAGAACCGCGAGCAGCGTGAAGAGGCAAGCTCTGCACCGCGCAACAATGAGCAGGACACGGCGGAAGATGATGTCGCCGCGCTGATCAACCGTGATCGCGGGTCCGGCGGTGGCGCTGCGGCCAGCAGTCAGAACGCGTCGCGTGGTGGCGAAACCACTACCGGCGGCAACACACTGACCCAAAGCGAAATGGACGCGCTGCGCGGCCAGATTCAGGCTTGCTGGAATCCGCCGCAGGTTGCGGACGCGGGTTCATTGCGGGTTTCGGTTCAATTCCAACTGGATCGCAGTGGCAAGGTGACTGGCAATCC
>JBAUIL010000236.1:0-6252 GCA_049682915.1 Ahrensia sp.
GCCGCCGCCGCTGCCGGCATGATGGGGCTGGGCACTGTGTTCAACGTGCTGGGTCCTTCCGCCATGGTGCGGTTTCTTGCGCTGGGCCGCACGGCGGCGCGCTATGGCGAGCGCGTGACAACCCACGACGCCACCTTGCGCGCGCTATCCAATCTGCGCGTGCGCCTGCTGTCGGGCGCATTGCAATTGCCCTACCGGCAAATTGAACGGTTGCGCGCCAGCACATTTCTGAACCGCGTTACATCGGATGTCGATGCGTTGGATGGCTTGGCGCTGCGATTGGTTCTCCCCGCGGCTGCGGGTCTGGCGGTTATCGTTTTGGCAGCCATTGCAGTCGGCTTGCTTGTGCATCCTGTGATCGGGGTTGCGATCGTGCTGGGCTATGGCGTCGGCCCGACCTTGATCTTTCTCGGGGGTCAATACCTATCGGACGGGTCGTCTCGAAAAGCGCAGACGGCGATGCAAGCGCTGAGAAGCCGTGTGATTGACCTGATCGCTGCACGCGATGAGCTGATCGTCTTTGGGCAGATACCATGGGCCGCCAAAGCTATTGAGAAAGCGGCGGTCTATCAATTGGATAATCAGGCAGCCATTGAACGGGTAGAACGAAAAACCGGGTTCTGGCTTGATGCGATGGGGTGGCTTGTTGTTGCCATTGCATTGTGGGTTGGCGGTTCACTTGCGCAAACGGGCACGGTTACAGTTGCGCAGGCTGCGATTGGCATTTTTGCCACCTTGGCCCTGTCAGAGGCGGTCGCGCCAGTCCGTCGTGCTTTGTCGGAAATCGGCCGCATGCGGGCCGCCGCGAAACGGATCGTGCCGGTTCTGGACTACACTGTCGCCCAAGACACGCCCAGTAGTCAGATTGACGGGCCTGTGAGCCTGTTCTTGGAAAAAGTGACAGCCAGACATGGACCCGACGGAGCAGATCTGTTTGCGCCTGTGGATTTTTCTGTCGCACCGGGTGAGACGGTGGCTCTGACAGGCCGCAGTGGCTGCGGTAAGTCCACCCTCTTGCTGATGGCCGCCGGGCAGATGATGCCGGACAGGGGGCGTTTGCACCTTGGTCAGGTGCCGGTTGGGTACATGGATCCGTCAATACGCCGACAACGGATTGCGATGGTGCCGCAGCGCCATGCATTGGTGGCGGGAACAATTGCCGAAAATCTGCGATTGGCTGCACCGGATGCGTCCGACACGCAGTTGTGGGCCGCGTTGGATGCGACCCAACTCGCGGGCACCGTGCGTGCCAAAGGTGGCCTGGAGACACGTCTTGGCTTTCGCGGTGCGGGGCTGTCGGGCGGCGAGGGGAGACGGCTCGCACTGGCACGGGCGCTGTTGCGTGCGCCAAAACTGCTTTTGCTGGATGAACCGACCGAAGGTCTGGACGCGCCTTTGGCCAAGCAAGTTCTCAACGGGTTGCGGGCAGCGTTGCCGGACACGGCTATTTTAATGGCTGCGCACCGGCCTGAAGAGGTTGAATTCGCGGATCGTGTCCTGAAGCTGGATATCGCTCCAAAAGCGCGCTGAAAAACCTGTATTTTGAATACAGGTTTTTGACCTAGATCAACTCTCACATTCAGTAGTGCGTATATGAACGCATAATACGCATCTGAGATGCGAATTATAATGCTTTCAAGGAGCACATTATGGAGATTGGCCTGGTCGAGCTATCACGCATGCAATTTGCGCTGACAGCAATGTATCATTTCCTATTCGTACCGCTGACATTGGGTCTGTCGATCCTCGTGGCGATTATGGAGACGGTCTACGTCATGACTAACCGCCCCATCTGGCGGCAGATGACGAAATTCTGGGGCACGTTGTTTGGCATCAACTTCGTGCTTGGCGTTGCCACCGGCATCACGATGGAATTCCAGTTCGGCATGAACTGGAGTTATTACAGCCATTATGTGGGCGACATTTTCGGCGCGCCGCTGGCCATCGAAGGACTGATGGCGTTTTTCCTAGAGGCGACCTTCGTCGGCCTGTTCTTCTTTGGTTGGGACAAGCTGACCAAGGTACAGCACCTGGTTGTGGCCTGGCTTGTCGCCATCGGGTCAAATTTCTCTGCGTTGTGGATTCTGATCGCCAATGGTTGGATGCAAAATCCGGTCGGGGCTGAATTCAACCCCGATACGATGCGCATGGAAATGACATCGTTTTACGAAGTGCTGTTCAACGAGGTTGCGCAGGCGAAATTCGTGCACACCGTGTCGGCGGGCTATGTCACCGCAGCGGTTTTCGTGCTCGGCGTGTCAGCGCTTTATCTGATCCAGAACAAACATATGGACTTGGCCCGTCGTTCGATCGCCGTTGCGTCGGCTTTCGGTTTGGCTTCCGCCCTGTCAGTCGTCGTTTTGGGGGATGAATCCGGCTATTCAGCCAGCCATACCCAAAAGATGAAGCTCGCTGCCATCGAAGCAATGTGGGAAACCCACGACGCGCCAGCTCCGTTCACCGCGATTGGCTTTCCTGACCAGGAAGCGCGCGAAACCCATTATGCAGTGGAAATCCCCTGGGCGATGGGCCTGATCGGCACACGTTCCCTGACGCAGGAAATCCCGGGCATCAACGCGTTGGTAGCAGAGTCTGAAGCAAAAATCCGTGACGGTATCATTGCTTATGACGCTCTGATGACCATCCGCCAGGCACGCGAAGCGACCCCGCAAGCCGTGCGTGAAACCTTCGAAGCACATTCCGAAAACCTCGGCTATGCCCTGTTGTTGAAGCGCTATGTTGAAGACCCGCGCCAAGCGACTGAAGCGCAAATCAAGATGGCTGCCGATGATACCGTTCCCGGTGTGGCGCCGCTCTTCTGGGCCTTCCGCATCATGGTCGGACTTGGTTTCAGCTTCATCGCGGTGATGGCCTACTTCTTCTACCGCGCCTCGTTCAAGCAGATGCAGTTTCCGCGTTGGTCGCTTTATGCCGCCGTGGCAATCATCCCAACACCGTGGATCGCGGCAGAGCTTGGGTGGTTTGTGGCCGAGTTCGGCCGTCAGCCCTGGACAGTGGATGGCGTGCTGCCCACAGCACTCAGCGCCTCGCATCTCAGCATTGCTGATCTGCTGATCACGCTGGCCGGGTTCCTGATCTTCTATTCGGTGCTGTTCGTGATCGAGGTCAGCCTGATGGTGAAATACATCCGTAAGGGCCCGTTCCTGGATGTCGAAGAAACCAACGCATGGCAGCAACGCCATGAGGCGCGGTTGCGCACTGAGACCCATACTTCAACCCATAGTTCAACCCTTGCCTCAATTCCGGCGGAGTAAGACAGATGATCCTCTTTGAACTGATTGAATACGATATCCTTCGTGTAATCTGGTGGGCGCTGTTGGGCGTTCTGCTGATCGGATTTGCCCTGACAGACGGCTTCGACATGGGTGTCGGCGCGCTGCTGCCCTTCGTCGCCAAGACCGATGTGGAACGCCGCGTGGTGATCAACACTGTCGGCCCGGTCTGGGAAGGCAACCAGGTGTGGTTCATCTTGGGCGGCGGTGCGATCTTTGCCGCTTGGCCACCGCTTTATGCGGTCAGCTTTTCCGGCTTCTACCTTGCGATGTTCGTGGTTCTGGCCGCCTTTATCGTGCGACCCGTCGCTTTCAAGTACCGCTCCAAGCGCGACGGCGCAGCTTGGCGCAGCCGTTGGGATTGGGCGCTGTTTGCGGGCGGTGCGGTGCCTGCACTCCTGTTCGGTGTGGCTGTCGGCAACGTTCTCTTGGGCGTGCCCTTCTATCTCACTGAAGACTTGATGGCGATGTATCCCGGCAACTTCGCGATCAAGTTCATCGGACTGTTGCAGCCATTCGCCTTGCTGGCCGGTGTGGTGTCACTGTCGATGCTGTTGATGCACGGGGCGGCTTGGTTGTCGCTTAAGGCGGAAGGTGTCGTTGCCGAGCGTGCCCGTTCCATCGGTGTCAAAGCGGGCATCGTTGCCGCTGTCGGCTATGCACTGGCCGGTCTGTGGTTGGCTTTTGGCATTGACGGCTTTGTGCTGGGCGAGGTTGCGGCCAATGGCCCGTCAAACCCGCTTTACTCTGAAGTCACCCGTGGCGGGTCTTGGCTTGGCGCCTATGTTGAGCGTCCCTGGATCGCCATTGCGCCACTGATGGGTTTTGTCGGCATCGGCCTTGCCGTAGTCGGACTGCGCGCCGGACGTGAGGTCTCAACCCTACTGTGGTCGAAGATGGGCATTACGGGCGTCATCTCATCGGTTGGCCTGACCATGTTCCCGTTCATCCTGCCCTCGACGCTTGCTCCAAACAGCTCATTGACCGTGTGGGATGCGTCATCGTCGCACCAAACCCTGTTCATCATGCTGGTAGTGACTGCGATCTTCATGCCGCTGATCCTGATGTACACCGCGTGGGTCTACAAGGTGCTGTGGGGCAAGGTCACAGAGGCGCAAGTCACTGAAAACTCTGAAACTGTCTACTGAAGGAGACTTGAACCATGTGGTATTTTGCCTGGCTTCTCGGATTGCCCCTTGCCGCGCTGTTCGCTGTTTTGAACGCGATGTGGCTGGAACTACGGACCGACGCTTGCTTCTCCCAGGAGGGCGACTGTCCGGTGGGTGAGCACACACACTGAAAACCCATACCCAACACGGGCAGCGTTGCCGTTTTACGCGCCCGCATTCCGGCCCCCCGCTTTGACCCGAACACTGCGGAGGGGCCGGAAACCACTTCTCAAACACCCAACACACCAACCCAAGGACAAACCAATGAAGAAAATGCTCGTTGCAGCGCTCGCCGCTTTCGCCATGACCGCACCTGCATCCGCTCAGGACGCACCCGAAACGCTGATCACAATTCTGACAGCGCCAGAGCCGCAAACCCAACTGATGGCGATGGTGCTGGCCATGCAGGCAGCCCAACTGGGTGCTGCCCCGCATATTCTGCTGTGTGGTCCAGCCGGCGATATCGCGTTGAAAGACGCGCCCGAAAGCGCCACCGCGCCGCAACCGCCGCGTGACATGAGCCCAAAGGGCCTGCTGAGCAAGATCGCTGAAATGCCAAATGCGAAAGTTGAGGTTTGCGCGATTTATCTGCCTGCAAAAGGCATGCAGGCCGATGCGCTGATGGACGGTGTAACCGTTGCACAGCCACCGGCAATGGCAGCTGCGATGATCGCTCCAAATGCGCGGATTGCCAGCTACTGATAGCCCACAACACCAGCTATCCCGAACAAGGCCGGGCGAACACGCTTGCCGATATTGACCCATGTCAATGTCATCTCGGGATGGCTGATATATGCATTAGGCAGAATATGATTTGTGAGGAAAACCATGTCTAAGCTCACGACAACCCGTCGCCAGTTGCTAACCCTTGCCGCCAGTGGCGCAGCCGCTGCAGCTGTCGCGGTCCCGCAAACGGCGCGCGCCCAACTGTCCAACCAGGTGTCCACGTCCGCGCGGATATTGATCATCGGTGCTGGCGCGGGCGGCACCGCATTGGCAAACCGCCTTGTGTCCCGCCTCGACGGGGCAGACATCACGATCCTCGATCCGCGTGCTGAGCATCTGTATCAACCGGGTTTGTCGCTGGTCGCTGCGGGACTGAAGCCTGCCGACTATGTGGTCTCCAAGACGACAGACTGGTTGCCTTCCGGCGTCAAACTGATCGCCGAAGCGGCTGCAGCCATCGACCCTGAAGCAAAAACGGTTGCCACTTCCGGTGGTCAGAAAATTGCCTATGATTTTCTGGTCGTCGCACCGGGCCTCGTGCTTGATCATGACGCCATTGAGGGCTTCTCGCTTGATATGGTGGGCGAAAACGGCATCGGCGCGCTCTATGCGGGACCACAATATGCCGCTGCCACATGGAAGGCGGCGCAGGCCTACACGGAAACTGGCGGTGTGGGGCTGTTTACCCGTCCGGCGACGGAGATGAAATGCGCCGGTGCGCCGCTCAAGCACACATTCCTGATTGAGGATATTGCCCGAACCGCTGGCACACGTGGCAAGCTTGACGTGCATTACATGGCCAATAATGACAGCCTCTTTGGTGTGCCGATTGTATCGGAAAAAGTCCGCATGT
Organism: Ahrensia sp.; assembly: GCA_049682915.1. Classification (GTDB taxonomy): domain Bacteria; phylum Pseudomonadota; class Alphaproteobacteria; order Rhizobiales; family Rhizobiaceae; genus JBCDLI01. Next base: position 6,042 of record JBAUIL010000236.1, read on the forward strand.
TGTTCGGCGACCGGGGCATCACGCCTGAATATTCGCACGTACTGCGTGGCCTCGACGCTGGCGCCAAGACTGCCACGTTCGATACGCCGCAAGGCAGCGTCACCATGGATTATGACTATATCCACGTCATCCCGCCACAGCGCGCGCCCGACGTCATCCGAACATCCGGCCTGAGTTGGGCGGACAAATGGACCGATCAAGGCTGGGTCGA
>JBAUIL010000237.1:0-1611 GCA_049682915.1 Ahrensia sp.
ACCTGCACCGCGACACGGTCACCTTTCACCAATCCCGCAGTCTCACGCAGATAGACCGCCAACGCATCCGACATCTCGTCGACCTGCGCGAAGGTCAACGTGCCATTCATGCCATTGGGCAAGCAGGTCGTAAATGCCGGTTGCTTGCCGTACAAATTGGCGACGGAGCTGGCCATGTCGCCAATCGTCCGGTAGTCGGCTTTTTCAATAACTGGGCGAACGGACGGACCGTAAAAAGACGTCCACGGACGGTTTGTTGTGCTCATAACTCCTCCCAAAGTCTATGAAGGAGTAACCGCAAAAAACCATCCTGCAAAGCAAAATCGACACAGCCACACTGTTGACGCAGCGTCACACTGCGTCAAGTCTATCAGCACGAATGCTAAAGGCCCGGCTTTGCGCTCAGAATATGCTCAGACCTACCGATAACCTGGCTGGAATGGCCCACAATCAAGGGATCAGGCGTCCTGACCAGACTGCGGTCCTTGCCCGTGTAAGGCAGCGACGCCAGAAAGTGCTGCATACATGCCAGTCGCGCTCTTTTCTTGTCGTTGGACTTTATCACCGTCCACGGCGCATCAGCCGTGTCTGTGTAAAAGAACATCGCTTCTTTGGCCTCGGTGTAGTCATCCCACTTGTCCAAAGATGCCTTGTCGATGGGCGACAGTTTCCACTGCTTGAGCGGATCGTGCTCGCGCGATTTAAACCGGCGCAACTGCTCATCCTGGGTGACCGAAAACCAATATTTGAAGAGTAATATACCCGACTGAACAAGCATCCGCTCAAAGGCAGGCGTTGTGCGCATGAAATCGAGATATTCGTTCGGGCTGCAAAAACCCATGACACGTTCTACACCGGCCCGGTTATACCAAGAGCGGTCAAACATCACCATTTCACCGGCTGCTGGCAGGTGTTGGATGTAGCGCTGATAATACCATTGGCTTTGCTCGCGCTCGGTTGGCTTTTCCAAAGCAACAACGCGGGCCGCGCGCGGGTTGAGGTGCTCCATAAAGCGCTTGATGGTGCCGCCCTTGCCAGCCGCGTCGCGCCCCTCAAACAAGATCACCACCTTCTGGCCGGATTCACGCACCCAATCCTGAACCTTCAAAAGCTCAACTTGGTATTTTGCCTTTTGGCGCTCATAGGAATCGCGCCTCAGCTTGGTCTTGTAAGGGTATTCGCCGGTTTCAAAAGCGTGCGCAATCGCTTCGGGGTCATGCCGCATCTGGGCAATGGTTTGCTTGGTGCCATTGGACATGCCATTCTGGGATGGCTGCACCTGATCTGCGCCGACATTGTCTGCATCCATGATCTTACTCCTGCTACGGACACCAACGTAAGCCAGAGAATAATCGCCGCCTTGAGCGAGATCAAAGTCAAACTTTGAAACAAACCGCCTATTGGCAATTGCTAAGATATAAAGACTTGTTTATATCGTTATGTCACAAACTATGGAGACCCCAATGGCCACGCCCAACCCGCTTAATGATCTCATTGCCGAAAAAGGTGTCTTGTTGGCCGATGGCGCAACCGGCACCAATTTGTTTGCCATGGGGCTTGAGTCCGGTGATGCGCCGGAATTGTGGAACACCGATGCGCCCGAAAAAATCA
>JBAUIL010000238.1:0-5982 GCA_049682915.1 Ahrensia sp.
CCAAAATTGATGCGGTCGACGAGACCATGCACCAATTGTTGATGCAGCGGGCCGGTGTGATCGACGCGCTGATTGAGATTAAGGGCGCTGCCTCCAACAAAGGAGCCGCTTTCCGGCCCGGACGAGAGGCGGCGATGATGGAAGTGCTGTCCCAGCGCCACAAAGGTTCTATTCCATTTGGCATGATTGCGCATGTGTGGCGCGAGATCATTTCCACCTTCACGTGGCTGCAGGCCAAATACGATGTGCATATTGTGGCTGGTGATGCAGCCTTGCGTGATTTGGCGCGGTTTCAATTCGGCTTCACGGTCGGGCTCTATGATCATGCTGATTTGGCGTCAGTGCTCGCCGCAACCAAAAGCCAGACCAATGCGATTGCCTTGGTGAGTGCCGAAACACCAGGGCCATGGTGGCAGGCTTTGGGTGCCAATAATGGCTTGATGATTATGGCGCATTTGCCGATCCACGCGCTTGATTTTGAAGCGCCGGAAGCCTTTGCCATTGCACCACCGCTGACCGACCCATCTCCCTTCGATGTGCGGCTTTATGCGGGCAGGCTTGCGGCACTGGAGGAGGCGCAAAGCTGGCCCGAGGGCATGCTTGCAGCCTCGACGCCCGATGGCGCGGTCTTGGTGGCGGTGCGGGAGGGACAAAAAGCGCCAACCGGCCTACTCGACATTTCAGCGGTCGGGGGGTATTTCGCCCCTCAGCTGGACCTGTGAGATAAAGCCAGCAGCGCAAAACACCCCAGCCATTGGAAACCACGATGAGCCAGACTGACCTGCCGAAAAAGCCGATGCCGAAACCCGGCGTTCTGGATATTGCCGCTTACGTGCCTGGCCGTGACAAGGCCGCGCCAGGTGTGAAGCTGCATAAATTGTCGTCCAATGAAACGCCGTTGGGGGCCAGCCCTGCCGCGATTGACGCCTATCGCGCTGCAGCAGAGCATTTGGAAATCTATCCCGATGGCAGTGCCACAGCGTTGCGCAAAGCGATTGCCAAAGCGCATGGCTTGAACGCGGACAATATTGTGTGTTCCAACGGGTCGGACGAACTGCTTGGATTGCTGGCCCAGATTTATCTGTCGCCCGGCGATGAAGGCATTTTCACCGAGCACGGTTTTCTCGTCTACAAAATCCAGATCAAGGCCGCTGGTGCGACACCGGTCATGGTGCCCGAGACGGATTTGCGCGCCGATCTCGATGCGATTTTGGCCGCAGTCACCCCGCGCACAAAAATGGTCTTTCTCGCCAATCCCAACAACCCGACCGGTACTTATGTGGCCGATGCAGAAATCCGGCGTTTGCAAGCAGGATTGCCGCCGCATGTGTTGCTGGTGCTGGATGCGGCGTATGCGGAATATGTGCGCCGTAATGACTATGCGGCGGGCATCGAAATCGTGTCGCAAAACGACAATGTGGTGATGACGCGCACCTTTTCGAAAATTCACGGGTTGGCCGCTTTGCGCATCGGTTGGCTCTATGGGCCGGACCATGTGGTGGATGCGATCCACCGGGTGCGCGGACCGTTTAACGTCAACGCGTCGGCAATTGCAGCGGGCGCCGCTGCGATCACAGATCATGCCCATGTGGACGCGGCTGTCGCGCACAACGAAAAGTGGTTGCCTAAACTCAACGAAGCTTTCGCTGAACTCGGCTTGGGCGTCACCCCGAGCGTCGGTAATTTCGTGCTGATCCATTTTCCAGATGATGGCGCTCATACGGCTGAAGCCGCGGACGCCTATCTGGTTGAACGGGGCTATGTGCTGCGCCGCGTTACCGCCTATGGTCTGCCCAACGCCTTGCGCATGTCGATTGGGTCTGATGAAGCCAACCAAGGCGTCATTGATGTTTTGCGCGCCTTTTTGGCCGGTGAAAGCGCTGCCTGATGAAGGACAGCGCCTTTCCACCCTTTAAGCGCATTGCGCTGGTCGGCATCGGACTGATCGGTTCTTCGTTGGCGCGCGCCATCCGGAAACATGGTCTCGCGCAAGAAATTGCGATTTCGACGCGCAGCGCCGAAACGCTGAAGCGTGCTGAAGAACTTGGCTTGGGGGACGTCTATTCGACAGACGCGGGCGAAGCGGTAGCAGGCGCTGATCTTGTCATTGTGTCAGTGCCGGTCGGCGCGTCCGGCGCGGTGGCTCAAGCGATTGCCCCGCATTTGGCCCAGGGCGCAATCGTCACCGATGTCGGCTCCACCAAAGTGTCGGTCATCGACCAGATGGCTCCCGCCTTGCCTGACCATGTGCATTTCATCGCGGGCCACCCCATTGCAGGCACGGAATATTCCGGCCCCGATGCGGGTTTTGCAACCTTGTTTGAAGGCCGTTGGTGCATCCTCACACCGACAGACGGTGTCGATGAGGCGGCTGTTGCCAGACTGAGCGCGTTTTGGCAGGCATGCGGTTCCATGGTGGATCTGATGGAACCCGCCCACCACGACAAAGTGCTGGCGCTGGTTTCCCACCTGCCGCAGCTGATTTCCTACAATATTGTCGCGACAGCGTCAGATTTTGAAGATGTGGAAAAATCGCAGGTCATCAAATATTCCGCCTCCGGCTTCCGCGATTTTACGCGCCTTGCCTCATCAGACCCGACCATGTGGCGCGATGTTTGCTTGCACAATAAAGATGCGATCTTGGAAATGCTGGCGCGTTTTTCAGAGGATTTGTCTTCGTTGCGGGCCGCCGTCCGCAAGGGGGACGGCGACGCGCTGCATGCGCTGTTCACAAAAACCCGTGAAGTTCGCCGGTCTGTCATTGAAGCAGGTCAGGATGTTGATTTGCCCAATTTCGGCCGTACGCCCACCAAGGATTAATTGACCGGTCTGAAAGATGTGATTCGCGCTGCAATCTGGCCGATCCGCGTCTGGGCTTTGGCCGTTACCGGCGCGTAGAGGCCGGTCTTGCCCATCGGCGCGAAGCTGATTTCGATATTGGCGCGGTCGCGCATGAAGGCGACATCTTTTTGGTGGTTTGATAACCTGACACGGGAATAAACTTGGCTTGGCAAGTAACGGCTGTTCCTTTGTAGCCATCCACCGAAAACGGAACAGTGCGTTTGTAGCTCAGTTGCACGTCAGCACGCATGACCCCATCAAACACCCTGATTTTGCGATTGCACACCGCGCGATCATTCGGCGCGGCAATGAGAAGTGACGTTATGGGATCGACCACGTTTTTCAATGCGTCAGGCTTGTGCTCCACCCAATTGTCCCGTTTTCCGCGCGCGGGCTTGTTGACCGTTTTACTGACATTGGCACCGGCAAAGCGCAGGCTTGTGCTTTTGGCTTTTTTGCCTTCACGATAGGAAACATCATAGGCGCTGGATTGAACCGCCTTCGTGCTGCGCCCGCCTGCAACATTGAGATTGCCGGTGAGTTCGGAAAAAAGCGACGCAAAGCCTGACGCCTGCATCGTGCCACGTACTGTATAATTTTTATCGGTTACCGTGGTGGTGAAATCAGTCTTGCCGACGGGAATGCCTAAGGCGGTGATCGTATATTGGGCCTTAAAGCTCTCCGCAGCGACCGCCGGTGTTGCCAAAGGTGCGGTCAAAAGTGCCGTTGCGAGCACCGATTTCAAAGCTATGCGTTTCATGACTAGTCCTGTGTTTGCGTCCCGCAGGCGGTATGATACGGAATTTAGGCAATTATACGATGTAATCCGAGCGAGCGCGCCCGCAAAAATGCGTTGATTGCCATCTTGTGGTTGACCTGTCGCAGCAGTCCTACTATGGAAGCGCTGAATTTCCGCCAATGCGCATGGTTGCGATGGCTGGCAGCTGTCAGTCCACCGGTGCTATTTGCGGACAAAAAGCAAGATTGAAGGTGAATATCATGTCGCGTGCATGTGAACTGACGACTAAATCAGTAATGAGTGGCAACAATGTGAGCCACGCCAACAACAGAACGCGCCGTCGTTTTCTGCCTAACCTGTGCCAAGTGTCACTGATGTCAGAAATATTGGGCGAAACGTTCCGCATGCGCATTTCAACATCGGCGCTGCGCACCGTTGAGCACCGCGGTGGCTTGGACGCGTTTTTGGCGAAAGCCAAAACCGAAGAATTGTCAAAAAATGCGCGCAAGATCAAAAAGCGCATCGCTGACAAAAAAGCGGCGGCATAACAGCCAACCAACCGGCCCGATTTGGTTTCGATCCCCGTCTTGATGGCGGGGTTCATTTTTTGGGCTTCACATTGACAATCAACTGGTGGCATCACCCAGGGTAAAAAAATGCTTATTCAGAAAAACTGGCTTATTTTCGTGTGCGCCATGTGCGCTGTTGTGGCTGCATCCAACGTGCTGGTGCAATATCCGGTCATGGCGACCATTGGCAGCTTCAATCTGGCTGACCTGCTGACATGGGGCGCTTTTACCTACCCCGTCGCGTTTCTGATTACCGACATGACCAACCGGCGTTTTGGCCCTAAAGCTGCACGCATGATTGTGCTGAGCGGCTTTGTGCTTGCGGTTGCACTCTCAATATGGCTGGCAACGCCGCGCATTGCGGTGGCGTCCGGCAGCGCGTTTTTGATTGCGCAATTGCTCGACGTCTCCATCTTTGACCGGCTTCGCCGGGCCAGCTGGTGGAAAGCGCCGTTGATCTCAACCGTCATCGGTTCGGTTGTTGATACCGCGATCTTCTTCTCGCTGGCTTTCTCAAGCACGTTTGCTTTCGGTGCCCCGGATGCATTCGCCACTGAAATGGCACCGTTCCTGGGCGCGTTTGCATTGGAAACGCCACGCTGGGTGTCATGGGCCGGTGGTGACTTGGCGGTCAAACTGCTTGTCGGCGTGGCGATGCTGTTGCCATACGGCTTGTTTTTACGCTCAAAACTTATTGGCGCTGAATACCAGACGCACCCACAAGTCTGAATTCCAGCAACAAATTGCGCTGCAGGATCGAGTGATTATCGTCTGATATGAGGGTGATGCGGGGCGTTCCATCGGGATCGATGGAAACGTCCAACCCCTCCATATTGTCGATCTGATAGCGCATATCGGCTTGCACCCATATGGCTGCATCCACGGTTTGGCCGTTTTGCAGCGCGCCGGGCGCAACATGGCGGATGCGCATGGCAACGCCGGACTGAATGGTGAAGCGCCGCTCCAGAACCAGCAGACCGCCATCTGGCAGAAAGCCGATATCGGTAACATCAAAGCCTTCGCTGCGCGCCAATGAAAACTCAAAGCTGGGCAAACCAACGGGCGCGACAAAGCCCATTATATTGCCATTATTGTCGAGGCTTTTCTCGCTAATGCCGACAAGCGCACCGGGCCAAGGCGTGCTGTCCGGTGCGATAGCAATGCCCTCAAAACCACGGTTGTGGCGGAGCTCGTTGGGATCGACCGGCGGCAAAATAATGTCCTGTAGAATATAAAAGCCCGTCTCGGCGTTTGGAGCATGGGTTTCAATGCGGTGCTCACGCTCAAAGCTGACGGCGACGCCGGTGGCTGTTTTAGTCAGACCTTCTGCGTCTGCCAGCCATTTGTCACGCAGCGGCTTACCGTCACTGCGTGCCATATCAGCCATCAGCGCGCCTTCAACGCCGGTCAAACGCCGCGTTTCAGGATCGCGCACCAACGTCGCTTTGAACCAGAAGCCGGTATCGGCCACCGCCAAAACGCCCGTCTGTGCTTCATCCAGAACGAGGGCTGAAAGTGCACCGAAATGGCTTTGCGATGAAACCATCTCCAAGCCGCCGACAAAAGCAAGCGGGCCGAACAATTGCTGCTCACTGCCGATTTTGAATTGTTCAATAATGCGCGCATGAATGGGCGCGGCATAAATTTGAACTCTGTCCGCATCAGCGGCGGCGGTGCCGCCCCATAGGCTGAGCGCGAGAACGGTGGTGGCGCGCAGCGCGTTCAAGACGGTCATGCGCGTCGCTTCTGCTGCTGGCTGCCGGGCGCTTCTTCCTCAAACAGCGAAGCAAGCTGATCGGTCATCGCGCCAGCGAGCTCTTCAGCGTCGACAAT
>JBAUIL010000239.1:0-3887 GCA_049682915.1 Ahrensia sp.
TAGCGGGTGAACGCTTGCACATTGCCGGCATCAACATTGATGATGTTGCCAGTGGATTTTTCTGAAGCATCGCTGGCGAAGAAATAGGCGGCCTCGGCGATGTCTTCGGGATAGACCGAGCGCTTCAACAGGGAGCGTTCGCGGTACATTTCCTCAAGGCCATCCTTGTCGGTCTTGTAGGTGGATGCGCGTTGGTCGAGCCATTCGCCGGACCAGATTTTCGAGCCGCGCAGCACCGCATCGGGGTTTACCACATTGACGCGAATGCCCACTGGCGCGCCTTCCAGCGCGAGGCAGCGTGCCAAATGCAGTTCTGATGCTTTCGCGGTACAATAGGCCGCCGCATTGGGCGAGGCGGCGAGCCCGTTTTTCGACACGATGAAAATCATCGACCCGCCGATATCCTGCTGGCGCAGCATCTTGAACGCTTCGCGCGCGACCAGAAAATAGCCGGTCGACAGGATCGCCATGTTCTTTTCCCACAGCGCCAAAGATGTCTCTTCGATGGGTGCTGACGAGGCGATACCCGCATTGGAGACGACGATATCGACGCCGCCAAATTCCACCGCCATTTCAGCGTAGGATTGCGCGACGGCGTCTTCGCTGGTGACGTCCATTGTGACCATCCGTACGACATCGGATGAATAGCGGCCGGCGAGCTCTGCGCGGGTTTTCTCCAGCGCGTTTGCGTCAATGTCTGCCAGCACAACGCAAGCGCCTTGTGACAGATATTTTTCCGCCGTGGCCGAACCGATACCACCGGCGCCACCCGTTACAATGGCGATGCGGCCTGCCAGTGCCTTGGGCTTGGGCATGCGTTGCAGCTTTGCTTCTTCAAGCAGCCAGTATTCGATGTCGAACGCCTCCTGCTCTGGCAGGCCGACATAGCGCGCCACGCTGGAAGCGCCGCGCATGACGTTGATGGCGTTGGTGTAAAATTCGCCGGAAATCCGTGCGGTAGCTTTGTCTTTGGCAAAGGTGATCATGCCGACACCGGGCACCAGATAGACGACGGCATTTGCGTCGCGCATGGCGGGGCTATCAGCCCGTTTGCAGCGCTCATAATAAGCCGCGTAGTCATCGCGATAGGCGGCAACCATCTCCGCTAGCTTGGCCAAGGTCGCATCGACATCCGGATTGGCCGGGTCGAAATCAACCACAAGAGGTCGGATCTTGGTGCGCAAGAAATGGTCCGGACACGATGTGCCGAGCGCTGCCAGTGGCTCCATATTGGCCGAGCACACAAATTGCATCACCGCATCATTGTCGTCAAAATGACCGACCATGCGCACATCTTTTGAAATCATGCCGCGGATGGCGGGCATCAAGGCACCGGCGATCTCGCGGCGCTGCTTTGGCGGGAGGCTAGGGCATTTTTCGCCGCCAAACACCGGCTTGCCCGCAGTTTCCTGCTCAAACCAGTCAATGGCGCGGTTGATGATATCAATCGTCAAATCATAGCACTCACGCGCGTCGTCCGCCCAGGTGAAAAGCCCGTGGCTTTCCAAAACGACGCCTTTTGCATCGGGATTTTCCGTGCAAAACTTTTCAAGCCAAAGGCCCAACTCATAGCCGGGCCGTTTCCAGGGTAGCCAGCCGATCTCATCGCCGAAAATGCGCTGCGTCAGTTCGCGCGAATTGTCGGCTGCCGCAATGGCGATGATGGCGTCAGGGTGCATATGGTCGACGTGCTTGCGCGGGACATAAGCATGCAAGGGCGTGTCGATAGATGCTGCCCGGCTGTTGAGGTTGAACGTGCAGTGCGGCAGATAGCCGACCATCTCGTCTTCATGCTCCGGCCCTCTGTAAAGCTCTTTCAAGGCATGCAGCTTGTCCATGTAAAGCGTGGCAAAACCATCCATTTTGATGGTGCCCACATCGCCGCCGGAGCCTTTGACCCACAGCACTTCGACCGGCTCATGGGTGAGAGGATCGGTTTCCATGGCCTTGGCCGACGTGTTGCCGCCACCATAGTTGGTGACGCGCTTGTCGGACCCTAAAAGGTTCGATCTGTAGAGCAACAGTTCGGCTTGGCTCATGCCTTTTGCGTGATCGTCGTTCCACAAATTGGCGAGGCGCGATGCACCTGTCTCGTTCAGCATGGTTTCCTCCCTGCTGTTGCATGCAACTGCGCCATTCATGCATTCGCTCAATCGCGAAGTCAATCATATTTGATCACATATGATCATTGTGCAGTGCAATATGATTGTTTTTGATCGAAAGTGATTGACAGCGTGATGATCTAGTGAAAACGTGAGGATGGGAGAAGGTCATGCACGAACGAGAACGTCACAACATCATTATATCCGCTGTGCAGGGCAAACCCGTTGTCACAGTGCAGGAAATGGTTGAGCTGACAGATTCGTCAGAGGCCACAATCCGCCGCGACATCGCAACCTTGCACGTACAAAAGAAACTGCGTCGTGTTCGCGGGGGTGCTGAGTCTATCAGTCCGCCGCAATTTGTTGGGTTGGCCGGTCGTCCGTTTTCCGTGAACGAAACAATTAATGCTGTTCAGAAAGGCGCGATCGCTGCCGCTGCCGCTGAGTTGTGTGAGGATGGCGATCCGATCATCATCAATGGCGGTACGACCACGTTCCAGATGGTGCATCCGCTTGCCAGTAAGCGGTGCCAGGTTTTTACCAACTCGTTTCCCATTGCTGAGCACCTGCTCAAACATTCCAAAAATACGGTCATGCTTTCGGGCGGCACAATCTATCGCGAGCAGAACATTATTCTCAGCCCGTTTGAAAATGATGTGACGCGCAACTTTTACGCCAAACGCATGTTTATGGGCGCGCAAGGCTTGGGGCCGCTGGGTTTGATGGAGGCGGACCCGTTGCTCATCCAAGCGGAGCAAAAGCTGATCGACCAGGCCGACGAACTGATTGTGCTGGCGGACTCGTCCAAATTCGCCAAGCGTTCAAGCCTTATCCTGTGCCCGCTGTCGCGGATCACTAAGGTTATCACCGATGACCGGATAAGCGATGCTGCAGCCCAAATGCTGGAGGCCGCCGGCGTGGCGCTGACGGCAGTTACACCGAGCCGGGCAGCAAAAATTTCACCGCAACACAATGCTGCGGGATGAAAGTAGAGAATGCGAATTCAAGGGAGGAACCTATGCGCATTTTGAGAAGAACACTGATTGCATCTGTTGCCGCTGTGGCAACCATGATGGTGACACCGGCCATGGCCGAAACCAAACGTATCGCACTTGTGGTCAAGGCCCTCGGCATCGGCTTTTTTGAAGCGGCTGCCAAGGGTGCGGAAGAAGCGGCGGCTGAACTGGGTGATGTCGAAATCATCTATACCGGCCCAACCGACACAACCGCTGAGGGCCAGATTGAAGTGATCAATTCACTGATCGCCCAGCAGGTCGATGCGATTGCTGTTTCCGCTAACGACACCGACGCGCTCGTACCGGCGCTGAAGCGTGCCATGGATCGCGGCATCACCGTCATCTCATGGGACTCCGGTGTGGCCGCGGAAGGTCGCCAAATGCACCTCAACCCGTCATCCAACCCATTGATCGGCAACATGATCATCAAGCTGGCAGCTGACAATTTGCCAGACGGCGGCGATGTTGCTGTTCTTTCCGCTACCTCGACATCGACCAACCAGAACACCTGGATTGAGGAGATGAACAAGGTGATGGGCAATTATCCCGGCATCAACGTGGTGGCGACCGTCTATGGCGATGACAAATCGGACAAGTCCTACACAGAAGCCCAGGGCCTGATGCAGTCGCATCCGAACCTCAAGGCGATTATTGCGCCGACATCTGTGGGTATTGTTGCTGCCGCACAGGCTGTGACTGATGCGGGTAAAGTCGGTGAGATCAACGTCACAGGTCTCGGCCTGCCGTCTGAAATGGCCGGTCACGTCGC
>JBAUIL010000240.1:0-5292 GCA_049682915.1 Ahrensia sp.
GTCGCCCTTTGCGATCAGAAACCGGTGCCCGGCTTCAAGCTCTTGGGTTTCAAGCAAGGGATGGCCGAATTCCTGGCAGAAATGCGGAATGTCGATCACCGCCAACGGGTCGCTCGTTTCCACCCATAATTTTTGGCCCGCTTGCATGGCGCGCAGGCGCTTGCGGGTTTTGAGCACCGGCAACGGGCAATGAATGCCACGCAAATCGTAAATCTCGATATCGTCGCTCACTGGCGCGCCACGGGAACCGGTAGCGGTGTGGGTGACGGGGGGAAGTCACTTGCCTCAATAACCGCGGGGCGCGCTTCAAGGGTTGGCGTTGTCACGGATGCATCGACGACGGCGGGCTCGGCTACAGGCACAACGGTCTCCGCCTCTTCAGCCGCTTGCGTGGCGGCAGCGGCAGCCTTTTCCGCTTGTGCTGCAGCGGCTGCAACGGCTTTGGCTTCCTCGGCTTCTTTTTTCTTCTTTATCGCAGCAAGCGCTTTATCGAACTGAGCTTGATAGGTCACTTGCTGCGCCTGATAGGCGGCGGCCAGATTATCTGGCATTTTCATATCCGCAGGGCATTGCGCGGACGCGATAAAGCGGCTTTCAGATTGTTGGTTGAACACATATCGCTTCTCGCAAACATCCACTTTCGGCGGCTGGTTGGTCAGCTCGAAGTGATCATAGCCTTCCTTAAGCATCGTCCAATAATCAAAATGCTCATGATCATGGTGACGCGCCATATTTTCAGCCGTCATGCGGAACGGATAGGCCTTGACCAGAAACTGCGTTTGCTTGCCGCCATTGAGCGCTTCACGCGCAAAAGCGTAAATCTCAGCAATGCCCTCATCGGTCATCGCGTAACAACCGGCTGACGAACAGTCGCCATGCACCATGAGATGGGTGCCGGTGCGCCCATGCGACCGGTCGTAGGCATTGGGGAAACCCAGATTGAAGGACAAATGATAATTCGAGCGCGGGTTCATCTGCGCGCGGCCAACATAATAAAAGCCTTCAGGCGCCTGCCGGTCACCCTCTTTGAACTTCGGCCCTTTGTCGCCGGAATGTTTGCAGATCTCGTAGCTTTTGACCAATTCAAAGCGGCCGGTATCCTGCTGCTTCCAAACCTCAAGCACGCTTTCTTCTTTGAAAATGCGCATCATGATCGGCGACGATGGCGTCATGCCCTTGGCGCGCATGATCGTAAGCGCATCCTTGGGCAGCGGCGCGTTTTCGCCAAGCGCCAAAATCTCACTGGTCGAGCCTTGGCAGGCCGCCAAACCAAGAGATCCCAACAGTGCAAGACTGAGCCGACTTTTACGCATAAAGAGTGTGCCTCAACAAAGCAGCAGACATAAAATGTCCATATGCTGTGCTTATAGTTGATAAGTTCCTACCAAAAAACCCGCTCACGCGAATGTCATCACACCACGGCAAAACGATGGCGTAGTGGAAATTCTACAACGAGCGGCCGATTTCCAGGAATTTTTGACGACGATGTTGGCGGATATCGGCCGGGCTCATATCGGCAAAAGCGTTCAGGCCCTTCTCGATATAAATCTGTGCGTCGGCGATGACCGCTTGCGGGTCGCGATGCGCACCGCCCAGCGGCTCGGGCACGATGCCATCGATGATTTTCAGGTCCAAGAGGTCCTGCGCGGTGATTTTCATGGCGGTGGCGACGTCTTTGGCGCGGCCGGAATCGCGCCACAGGATCGACGCACCCGCTTCCGGTGAAATGACCGAATAAATCGCGTGTTCCAACATGTAGACCTTGTTGGCCGTCGCGATAGCAATTGCGCCGCCGGAGCCACCTTCACCGATGACCATCGACACAATCGGCACCTGCAGGTTGAGGCACATTTCCGTCGACCGCGCGATGGCTTCAGCCTGGCCGCGTTCTTCCGCGCCAACGCCGGGGTAAGCGCCTGCAGTGTCCACCAATGTGATGACCGGCAAACCAAAGCGGTCGGCCATTTCCATGATACGCACCGCCTTGCGGTAGCCTTCAGGCCGCGCCATGCCGAAATTGCGCTTGAGGCGCGATTTCATGTCATTGCCCTTTTCCTGGCCGATCACCGCCACCGGCTCACCATTAAAGCGCGCAAACCCTGCCATAATGGCGTGGTCTTCAGCAAAATTGCGGTCGCCTGCCAAGGGTGTGAATTCGGTGAACAATTGCGCGATGTAGTCCTGCGCATGGGGGCGGTCGGCATGGCGCGCAACCTGCGCTTTTTCCCATGGCGACAATTTGCGGTAGGTTTCCACCAGCGCTTCATGCGAGCGCTTTTCAAGGCGTGCAATTTCATCGGCCACATCAACCGCGCTGTCACCGGACTGCGCAAGCTTCTTGAGTTCCAGAATCTGGCCTTCCAGATCGGCGATCGGCTTTTCAAATTCCAGATAGCTGTACTTGGCCAAAACGATATCCCCGGCGAAAATTATGTCTGGGTGGAGGTGGCTATAAATGCGGCCAATGTCAAGCGAACGCACGCAAAAGCGCCGTTTCCACCGGCTTGTTCAGACAAAGATATGCTTTAGCCAGCTTTTGCCAGCGGGTGATGATTGTGCACCAGCGTTTGCAAGCGCTCATCCAGAACATGGGTATAGATCTGTGTGGTCGATATATCCGCATGGCCCAATAATTGCTGAACAACCCGCAGATCGGCACCATTATTCAGCAGGTGCGTCGCAAAGGCATGGCGCATGACATGCGGCGACAATTGCGCCGCATTTAGCCCACACCGCGCGCCCAATTCCTTTAAATCACGGGCAAACACTTGCCGCGCCATCGCCTTGTCAAATCCATCAGCCGGAAACAGCCATTTGCAGTTATTGGCCTTTGGGTGCGCATCGCGGCAGGCAAGATAATCGTCCATCGCAGCCCGTGCGACCGGCGGTAGTGGCACAAGGCGTTCCTTATTGCCCTTGCCTTTGACGATGAAAAACGGCTCATCGCGCCGCGCGACCGACACTGGCAGCGAGACCAGTTCCGTCACCCGAAGACCCGTCGCATAAATCAGTTCGACCAAGGCTTGCATACGCAAGGCATGAAACCGGCCTTTCCACGTGTCGCGCGCTTCTTCAACGCCTGCACGCGCTGCCTGCAAAAGATCGCTGACATCGCGCAGACTGAGTGTTTTGGGCAGAGTGTGCGGCTTGGACGGTGAGCGGATTTGGCTTGTCGGATCATCCTCGCGCTGGCCCTCCTGATATAAAAACCGGAAGAACTGCCGCAGCGATGACAAATGGCGGGCTTGCGAACTGGCTGCAAAACCTGACGCTGACATCGATGCGAGATAGGCGTCCAAATCCGCTTGGCTGGCATGCGCCAGATCGCGGCGTGCGCGGGCGCGCACAAATGCGGCGGCCTCCTCCAGATCACGCCGATAAGACGCCAGCGTATTGTCCGCCGCGCCGCGTTCAGCGACCATCATTTCAAGAAACATCTCAATCATGGCGCAATAGTAGCGGCCAATGGTTGATGTTTTACTGCTCGCTTGCCGGTGTTTCTTCTGCCGCAGGCTCTGTTGCCGGTGCGCCGCTGTTGTCAGGGGTAATGCGTTTAAGCTCAATCTCATTGGTGGGCACCCGGATGGACACCTCACGCTCGCG
Source organism: Ahrensia sp. (assembly GCA_049682915.1). Lineage (GTDB taxonomy): Bacteria > Pseudomonadota > Alphaproteobacteria > Rhizobiales > Rhizobiaceae > JBCDLI01. The sequence goes on from JBAUIL010000240.1 coordinate 3,604, forward strand.
CGGCTCGACATACAACACCAATGCAAACATCGCCCCGTAAGCGATGCCAGCCAAAACACCAAGTGTGAATAGAAAGCGGAATAGGCTCGGCATGGTTTCAATCATCTGGACACAGCAGCTGCTTTATGCGCCAAGATTGGCATCAATTGCAACTGCCGCCCGCAGCCGCATCTTGACACAGCGCCGTGGCGTATGCGCTAAGCGGGTCCGAGGCAAAAATGACCATAAAAACTGACAAAGATGCCGTCGCAACAATTGGCGAACAACTGGGCCAACAATCCCTGGTGCTGGTGGGGTTGATGGGTGCCGGTAAATCGGCCATTGGCCGCAAGGTTGCCACCCGGCTGAACCTGCCCTTTGTTGATGCTGATACGGAAATTGAAAAGGCCGCCAAGCAAAGTGTGGCCGATATTTTTGCCAATTATGGCGAAGAGGAATTCCGCCGGCTCGAAGAGCGGGTGATTGCTCGCCTATTGGGTGAAGGTCCGCAAGTGCTGGCGACCGGCGGCGGTGCCTATATGAACGCCGACACACGCGCAGCCATCAGAGCGCACGGCATTTGTGTCTGGCTGTCGGCTGATATAGATTTGCTGATGGCGCGCGTCTCCAAAAAGACGACACGGCCCTTGCTGCAAAAGCCCAATCCGCGCGGCATCATGCAGGGGCTGATTGAGGAAAGATATCCGGTTTATGCGCAGGCTGATTTGACGGTCCAGTCGCGTGATGTCACCAAAGATGAAATGGCAACGGTGGTCATCAATGCCATTGCGGCCTACATGTCCTCCAGCGTGCCCATGGAACAATCATAATGCATCAGACCGTTCGTGTTGATTTGGCAGAGCGCTCCTATGACATACTGATCGGCCCCGGCCTGATTGGCCAAGCGGGTGCGCAGCTCAAAAAACTAATGCCCAAAAGCCGCTTTGCCATTGTGACCGACGAGAATGTGGCGCGGCACCATTTGCAAACATTGACCGATAGTCTGGATGTGTCCGGCATTGCCCATGCGACGATCACTTTGCCCGCCGGTGAAAAGACAAAAGACGCCGGCTTTGCGCTGCAGGTTACCGAAACGCTGCTCGATGAAAAACTGGAACGCGGCGATGGGGTGATTGCGCTTGGTGGCGGCGTGATCGGCGATCTGACCGGTTTTGCGGCCTCTATCACCCGGCGCGGCATTCAGTTTGTTCAAATCCCGACATCACTGCTTGCGCAGGTGGATTCGTCGGTTGGCGGCAAAACCGGCATCAACACGCGTCATGGCAAAAATCTCGTCGGCGCGTTTTATCAGCCGCGCATCGTGCTTGCCGACAGCGCCGCGCTTGACACGCTGTCAGACCGCGAGTTCCGGGCGGGCTACGCCGAAGTGGCCAAATACGGCCTGATCAACCAGCCGGATTTTTTTGCCTGGCTGGAAGACAATTATGACGCGATCAAAGCGGGCGGTCCGGAGCGGATCGAGGCCATTGCGCGCTCGTGCCAGTCCAAGGCCGACATTGTGGCGCGCGATGAGCAGGAGGCCGGTGAGCGCGCACTGCTCAATCTCGGCCACACATTCGGCCACGCCCTGGAAGGCATTACCGGTTATGATGCCGACATTCTGGTGCACGGTGAAGGCGTTGCTATCGGCATGGTGCTGGCGTATGGATTTTCAGCCCATATGAACCTGTCGAGCACTGATGCGACCGC
>JBAUIL010000241.1:0-4936 GCA_049682915.1 Ahrensia sp.
GTTTGGCGGTTCATCAAATGCCATGACCAACGCCCAGCTTTTGCTCCACCGTCTGCCCCATGGCGAGGGCTTGGATTTACCCGCCTATGAAACGGCCGGCGCGGCCGGCATGGATGTGCGTGCCGCCATTGGCAATGATCTGCTGTTGCCACCCGGTGCACGGTGCCTTGTACCGACAGGTTTTGTGATGGCGGTTGAAGCGGGCTTTGAAATTCAGGTGCGGCCCCGCTCCGGCCTCGCACTCAAACATGGGATTACCTGCCTTAACACGCCGGGGACCATCGACAGCGATTACCGGGGCGAGGTGCAGGTGCTGTTGATCAATCTCGGCGAAGAGCCCTTCACGATCACCCGCGGCATGCGGATCGCGCAATTGGTTGTCGCGCCGGTGACGCAAGCGCAGATCATCGAGACCCAATCAATGCCCGCGCCGACGCCGCGCGGTACCGGCGGGTTTGGATCAACAGGAACGAACTGATGAGCGCTGACGCCAAGCCGGACCAATGGCTGATTGTTTTTGATTGTGACGGTGTGCTGGTGGACACCGAAGCGCTGGCCAATAAGCGCTTGGCAGAGCTTGTCACGCAAGCGGGCCTGCCGATGACCTATGAGCAGTCACGCGCACGTTTTGTCGGCATGTCGTTGAAAAGCATTCGGACGCTGCTGCTGGATGAAGACGGCGTTGATCTTGGTTCGGATTTTGCCGAGCACTGGCAACAATCGCTGCCCGAAATCTTTGCGCAACCGGTGCCCGCGATTGACGGCATTCATGAAGCGCTTGATGCGATTGAGCGCGCTGGTCACACGGTGTGCGTCGCATCATCGGGCACGGTCAATAAAATGCGGCTTACGCTTGGCAGCGCGGGGCTTTGGGACCGGTTGTCGGGAGTGCTTTTCAGTGCCGATATGGTGGCGCGCGGCAAACCCGCACCGGATTTGTTTTGGCACGCAGCCGCCACGATGGGCCATGCGCCGCAGCATTGCATTGTCATTGAAGACAGCCCGTTTGGGGCGCAGGCGGCACACGCCGCCGGCATGGCCTGTTTCGGTTATGCGGCAGACCCGTTGACCAATGTCACGCAACTCGCCGAACAGGGCGCTATGCTGTTTGATGATATGGCCAAGCTGCCCGGCTTGATCGAGGCGCATATCAAGCAGTCACACTAGAGCGCAATGATGGAAATCGTTCATTTTGTCACCTATGCCGTGGCGCTTTCGATTGCGGCGGTCATTCCCGGCCCGGGTATTATCGCGCTGGTCGCGCGGGCCTTGGGTTCGGGCTTCCGCCCGACCATGCCGATGTTACTCGGCATTATCGCTGGTGATGTGGTCTATCTCGGTGCTGCGATTGTGGGTCTTGCATGGATTGCAACGCAGTTCGCTGTGGTTTTTACGGTGCTTAAATATGCCGGTGCAGCCTACCTTTTCTATATGGCTTGGGGGTTTTGGCGCAGCGGCATCACCGCCGAAACCATTCAGGCGCGCAAAGCCCAAGGCGGCTGGGCTAGCTTTACTGCAGGCTTGCTGGTGACGCTCGGTAATCCAAAAGCGATTATTTTCTATATGGCCTTGCTGCCCAACCTGTTTGATCTGGCGTTGATACGGCCAGCGGATTTTGCCATCCTGATTGTGCTGACAACTATTGTTCTGCTTGTCACGCTGACACCCTATGTCGCTCTTGCAGGGCGCGCGCGACAATTGTTGCAAACGCCCAAGGCGTTGCTGGTGATGAACCGCATAGCCGGCACCTGCCTTGCCGGAGCCGCAACGGCCATTGCCCTGCGCGGCTCTTAAGCGGCGTTCGCCAGCCGCTCACCGGCCATCCGGTAGGAAATGGCTTCCGCGATATGAATGCGGGCCACATCATCGGCGTTGTCCAGATCGGCCAAGGTGCGCGCGACTTTCAAAATGCGATGATAGGCACGCGCCGAAAACTGCATCTTGTCGGCGGCGTCCGCCACCAGCTGTGTCGCGCTGTCATTGAGGGCTGCAACCTGCTCAACCATCGATGTCGGACAATGGGCATTGACCAATGTACCGCCGGGATCAAGCGCCGCATAGCGGTCGGATTGGCGCTGGCGCGCGCGCGCCACACGGGCGGCCACTGAAGCACTGGCTTCGCCTGGTTTGGCGCGGATCAGGTCTCCCGGCATCACCGCAGGCACCTCAACGCGCAGGTCGATGCGGTCCATCAACGGGCCTGAAATGCGTGCCTGATAGTCGCTTTTGCAGCGCGGACCGCGGGCGCATACATGGCCGGGCTCGCCCGCCATGCCGCACCGGCACGGGTTCATCGCCGCCACAAGCTGAATGCGCGCGGGATAGGTGACGCGGTGGTTGGCGCGCGCGATCACGCATTCCGCTGTTTCCAACGGCTGACGCAAACTGTCGAGCACCTGCGGCGTGAATTCGGGAAACTCATCGAGAAACAAGACGCCATTGTGGGCCAGAGAAACCTCCCCAGGCCGCGCACGGAAGCCACCGCCAACCATCGCCGCCATCGAGGCCGAATGGTGCGGCGCACGGAAAGGCCGACGGTCTGACAGCTTACCACCGGCCAATTCACCGGCGATGGACGCGATCATCGACACGTCCAGCAGTTCGCGCGCCGACAAAGACGGCAGGATCGACGGCAGGCGCTGGGCCAACATCGATTTACCGGAACCGGGCGGACCCACCATCAATAAATTATGGCCACCGGCAGCCGCAACCTCCAAAGCACGTTTGGCGGTTTCCTGGCCTTTGATATCGGAAAGGTCCGGCAAATTGTCTGGCAAGGCGCGGGCTGCCGGTTGCGGTCTTGACAGCACTTGTGTGCCGCGAAAATGATTGGCCAGACCGATCAGGCTCACCGGCGCAATAATATCCATGTCAGCATCGGCCCACGCCGCTTCAGGCCCGCAGGCTGCGGGGCAGATGAGACCCTTATTGAGGCCATTGGCGGCGATGGCCGCGGGCAACACGCCATTGACGGGTGCCACCGTGCCGTCGAGCGATAATTCACCCAAGACGCAATAGCGCGCCAATGCGTCCGCCGGAATGGCACCCAGTGCAGCCATCAGGCCAAGCGCGATGGGCAGGTCGAAATGGCTACCCTCTTTGGGCAGGTCAGCCGGGGCAAGATTGACGGTAACTTTTTTGGGCGGCATCGACAGGCCGGACGCGTGCAGCGCGGCAATCACCCGCTCGCGGCTTTCAGCCACCGCCTTGTCGGGCAGGCCGACAATATGCATGTTCATCTTGCCGGGCGCGACCATGATCTGCACGTCGACGGGCACAGCCTGAACCCCTTGAAACGAAACTGTCGATACGCGTGCAACCATTGTCTGCCCCATGGCAGGCCCACACCTGCCCATGCACCAACACAACTCAAACACTCATTGGGTTGCTGGTTCAAACAAACAAAACCATGTCAAAGCGCAAATGTAAAGAACATAATAAGAACAACTACAACCAAGAGCACTTGTCTGGTTGTATCGGGTTGTAAATTAAGAACATTTGCGCACAATATTTATGTCTGCTTGCGCGCTTCAACCGCATCCCAGAACAGAGCAGCAATATCGGCGCCACCAAATCTCTTCACTTCGCGAACGCCGGTCGGTGACGTCACATTGATTTCGGTCAGCTTGCCGCCAATCACGTCGATGCCGACGAGGATCTGGCCCATCTCGCGCAGTTTGGGGCCAATGCGCGCGCAAATCTCGCGTTCGCGGTCTGTCATATTGGTTTCGACGGCCACGCCACCCACATGCATGTTGGAGCGGGCGTCACCTTCGGGCGGCACCCGGTTGATCGCGCCCACCGCTTCGCCCTCGATCAAGATGATGCGTTTGTCGCCGGCGCGCACATCCGGCAGATAGCGCTGCACCATCAATTGCTCGCGGCTGAGACCGGCAAACATCTCCAATAGTGACGACAGGTTCTGGTCATCCTTGCGCAGCAGAAACACACCTGCCCCGCCATTGCCGAACAAGGGCTTGATGATGATGTCGCCAAACTCTTCGCGGAAGGCTTTGATCTCTTCAATGTCGAGCGTCACCAGCGTTTCCGGCATAAGGTCCGGAAACTCGGTGACAAAAATTTTCTCAGGCGCGTTGCGCACATGGGCGGGATCATTCACCACCAGCGTGTCTGGATGCACCCGCTCCAACAAATGCGTCGTCGTGATGTAATTCATGTCAAAAGGCGGGTCCTGGCGCAGCAGCACCACATCCATCTCGGCCAAAGGTCTGCGCATCTTGGGGCCGAGCGTGTAATGGTCGCCCTTCACATCGCGCACGGTCATTTCTTCCAACGCTGCGCTCACCACGCCGTCACGCATCGACAGCCGGTCGGGCGTGTAGTGAAACAGCGTGTGGCCGCGCGCCTGCGCTTCAAGGCACAGCGCGAATGTCGTGTCCCCCGCAATCTGAACGGTGGAGATGTGGTCCATTTGAACGGCGATAGACAAAGACATGGGCGGGCTTTCAGCAGTGGTGAAGACTGGCTGTTACATGGCAGTCTTGGCGCGCCGTCGCAAGATGCCGCTCACAATGCACGATGGATGTTGCGCACATGCACCGGCCAACGGCGCGGCAGCACTGCCACCAAATCATAGCGGATAGAGAGCGCGGCATAGTCGGGCTGCTTGGCCAACCAGATATCGCCTGCCGCCTCAATGCGGCGCAGTGCGGTGGGCGTCACCGCGTCCATTGCCTCCTCCAGCGTTGGTCGGGCTTTGACTTCCACCATCGCCACAAGATCACCTTTGCGGGCAATTAAATCGACTTCGCCTGCTTTGGTTTTGAAGCGCTTGGCGACAATGCGATAGCCTTTCAGGCGCAGCGCCCAAGCGGCCCTCGTTTCACCGGCATGGCCGCGTTGATAGGCTTTCCTGCGTTTGTCACTCACCGGCTTTTAGCGCCAAACATCGCGCATAAAGTTCAGCCTTCGGCAG
>JBAUIL010000242.1:0-2397 GCA_049682915.1 Ahrensia sp.
TGACGCTGCATACTGGCGAGACGTTGCCCTATACCAAGCTGGTGCTGGCGACTGGCGCGCAAGCACGCACCCTGCCCGATACGATTGGCGGCACCTTGGGCAATGTGCATGTGATGCGCACCTTGGCGGACGCTGATGCACTGACCGCGAAAATGGTGGCGGGCAAAAGGCTGGTCGTCATCGGCGGCGGCTATATCGGGCTGGAGGCGGCTGCCGAAGCGCGCAAGAAAGACATGGACGTTACCGTGATTGAAGCCGCACCACGCATTTTGCAACGGGTGGCCTGTGCCGAAACGTCAGATGCTTTCCGCGCCATCCACACGGGAAAAGGCGTCGACATTCGCGAGGCGACGGGCTGCGCACGCATCATTGGCGACGACAACGGGAATGCTGCGGCAGTGGAAACGACCGACGGCAGCCAGATTGCCTGCGATCTGGTGATCGTCGGCATCGGTATAATTCCGAATGTGTTGCTTGCCGCGCAAGCGGGCCTGCGTGTCGAGGGTGCGATTGTGGTCGACGCGCAAGGCCGGACGACTGACCCCGATATTTACGCCTGCGGTGACAACACGCTACTGCCGTTTGACAACCAGCCAACGCGGCTGGAAAGCGTGCAAAACGCCAACGACCAAGCCGTGGTGGTTGCGCGCAATGTGCTCGGTGCAAGCGAGACTTACGCGCCCATGCCGTGGTTCTGGTCTGACCAATATGATGTGAAGCTGCAAATCGCCGGCTTCAACCGTGGCTACACCGATGTGATTGTGCGGCCTGGAAAGCGCGAAGGTTCGGTGTCGCATTTCTATTTTGACGGCGACCGGTTCATCGCGGTCGATTGCCTCAACGATGCGGCGACCTATGCGATGAGCCGCAAGATACTGACCGAGGGCAAAACGCTGACGCAGGCGCAGGTGGCCGACCCGGCCTTTGTGCTGAAGTCGGTTCTGGCGGCCTGACATCTCGGCTTGAAATGCGCGGTGCCGCTGCTAACTTCCTTGGTGGGAGACAACATGAAGCGCACCACATTACTCAACCGCCATCTGAGCGCGCTTGTCGCCTCGCTTGGTCACCTCGATGAAATCACGGTGGGTGATGCAGGCCTGCCGGTGCCCGATGGCGTGACGGTGATCGACCTTGCTGTGACCGCAGGTGTGCCGCGCTTTGGCGACGTCATCGACGCGCTGATGAGCGAAATGGTGATTGAAACGGCGATTATCGCACATGAAGCCGACACGGCCTTGAGCGAGATGATGCAAGATACCGTGTCACGCTGGGCAGCCGCACAGGGCATGCCCGCCAGCCTCCACCGGCTGTCGCATGAGGATTTCAAAGCCCGTAGCGCCCGCTCCAAAGCCGTCATCCGCACCGGCGAAACCACACCTTATTGCAATATGATTTTGATCAGCGGCGTCAGCTTCTGAAATAACCACAGCGAGACAACACATGTATCAAGCAGCCGAGAACCGATATGACACCATGCAATACCGCCGTTGCGGCAAATCCGGTGTGCTGCTGCCGCTGGTCTCGCTGGGGCTATGGCACAATTTTGGTGGCGACACACCGCATGACACCAAGCGCGCCATGTGCCGCACGGCGTTTGATCTGGGCATCACCCATTTCGACCTTGCCAACAATTACGGCCCGCCGCCCGGCAGCGCGGAAGAAGCGTTCGGCGAGATCATGCGCACCGACTTTGCGCCCTATCGTGACGAGCTGATTATCTCGTCCAAAGCGGGCTATGACATGTGGCCCGGCCCCTATGGCGAGTGGGGCAGCCGCAAATATCTCATCGCGTCGTGCGACCAATCGCTCAAACGGATGGGGCTGGAATACGTCGATATCTTCTATTCCCACCGGTTTGACCCCAACACGCCGCTGGAAGAAACCATGGGCGCACTCGACCAGATCGTCCGTTCAGGCAAGGCGCTCTATGCGGGCATTTCATCGTATAATTCGCAGCGCACGCGCGAGGCGGCCGCGATTTTGAAAGACCTTGGCACGCCATGCCTCATCCACCAGCCGAGCTACAATCTGTTCAACCGCTGGGTTGAGCGCGATGGCCTGCTCGACACACTGGACGATGAAGGCATCGGCTCCATCGTGTTTACGCCACTGGCCCAAGGCATCCTCACCAAAAAATACCTCAACGGCATTCCCGCCGACAGCCGCGCGGCAGAAGGCAACTTCCTGTCCGCCGATGTGCTGACGGACGAAGTAATCGGCAAGATCAAACAACTCAACGATATCGCCGAAGGCCGCGGGCAGACCCTGGCCCAAATGGCCATCGCCTGGTGCCTGCGCGACGAACGCGTCACCACCGCCCTGATCGGCGCGTCAAAACCCTCGCAAATCGAAGACTGCGCGGGTGCGATTAACAATCTCGATTTCAGCGATGATGAG
>JBAUIL010000243.1:0-5352 GCA_049682915.1 Ahrensia sp.
CCTGGCCGTCAAAGCGGCTGCGCGTGGCAGACCGGGGACTGCGTGAAGGTTTGCTGACCGAAATGATGGCATCTGACGATGCCTGGAATAATAATCGCGGTCCCCGTGGCCGCAATCGATACCGCGCACGGGAGCGCAAAAGCCAATGAGTGGACCCAAAAAAACGTCCAGCGGGCGCGGCACCGGCGGGCGCTCGCTCAATGCGCGGGTGCGCCGCAAGCAAAAGCTTAAACCATCGTCACGCCGTTGGATCCAGCGCCAGCTCAACGATCCATATGTGCAGCGCGCCAAGGCCGAGGGCATGCGCTCGCGCGCGGCATACAAGCTGATCGAAATGGACGACAAGCACAATCTGTTGCAGCCCGGCCAATATATTATCGACCTTGGCGCAGCACCGGGCGGCTGGTGCCAGGTCGCGGTGGACCGCTGCGGCTCCACCGACGAAGACAAGCGCATCGTCGCCATCGACTATATCGGCATGGACCCGATGGCCGGTGTCACCGTTCTGGAAATGGATTTTCTGGATGATGACGCGCCCAAACGCCTGATAGATGAATTGGGCCAAGCGCCGGACTTTGTCATGTCAGACATGGCCGCCAACACTGTCGGCCACCGGCGCACAGATCACATGCGCACCATGTATCTGGTTGAAGTCGCGGTGGACTTCGCGCTGAAGGTGCTCAAGCCCGGCGGGCATTTTCTGGCAAAAACCTTCCAGGGCGGTACCGAAAAAGCGTTACTTGATCTGCTCAAGGCCAATTTCAAATCCGTTCTGCACCTCAAGCCTGACGCGTCGCGCAAGGAAAGCGTGGAGCTGTATCTGCTGGCCAAGGATTTCAAAGGCCGCGACAAATAGCATTCAAATAAAGTTTACCAGCGCTGACATTGCCGGACGGATTCCATGCGCCATTTAGCTTCCACACCTAAAGGAGAAGGATGGACCATGACGATATCTCGACGCAGTTTTTTCAAAGTGGGTGCCTTGGCTAGCGCAGGTCTTGCCACCCCGCATATTATGACCCGCGCCGCCTTCGCGGAGGGCCACGCGGCCACCACTATGCCTGCGGCCTTTGAGCGCTTTAGTCTGGGCGATTTTCAAGTGACAGTTTTGTCCGACGGCCACAATGTGCGTGAAAACATTCACACGATTTTCGGTGTTGATCAGGGCGAGGAAGCCGTCAACGCGCTGCTGGCTCAAAACTATCTGCCCGCTGGCAATGCGCAGTTCACTTTCGCTCCCACATTGGTCAACACCGGTGATGATCTGATCCTGTTTGATACTGGTTTGGGTGAAGGTGCGCGCGGCGGCGGCCTAGGCCAAACCCGTCCGAACCTGATCGCATCAGGCTATCAGCCGGAAGATGTCACCATCGTGGTGCTGACCCATATGCACCCCGACCACATTAATGGTCTGACCGAAGGCGATGCACCGGCCTATCCCAATGCGCGCTACGTGACCGGCCAAGTGGAATATGATTTCTTCTCCAGCGCAGACCGCGTCGGCACACCCGCCGAAGGTGTCTACAATGCGGTCCAATCAAAAGTAGCGCCATTGGCTGACAAGATGACATTTGTTGCACCGGGCGAAGCCGTCGTGCCCGGTGTCACGCCGATGGCTGCTTTCGGCCACACACCTGGCCACATGATCTACATGCTGGAGTCTGGCGGCAAATCGCTGGTGCTCACCGCCGATACAGCAAACCATTTTGTGCTGTCGCTGCAAAAGCCCGACTGGGAAGTAGTGTTTGACATCGACAAGGCCGCAGCGGCGCAAACCCGCAAGGATGTGTTTGGTATGTTGGCGGCGGACCGGTTGCCGTTCATCGGTTATCACATGCCGTTTCCATCCGTGGGCTTTGTCGAGCCGATGGGCGACGGGTTCCGTTTCATCCCCGAAACCTATCAATTCGATATCTGATTTCACAGGTTGGATGTGTCGGCACCATGGGTGCCGACACAATTCTGTTGATCACCATCAACCACCTTTCCTTAGTCTCAACTGCGTGTTACCAGCCACTGCCAACGCGTAGTGGTTTTTGCACTGCAAAAACGCTCTTGACTGCATAAGGACGATAAGCGGATGGCACAAATAATCGAAACGCCGACAGGCACCACGGCTCTCGCCTTTGACGATGTGCTGCTGCAGCCCGGCCATTCGGAAGTGATGCCCGGCCAAACCGATATCCGCACGATCATCGCCAAGGATATCCATCTTAATCTGCCCATCCTGTCCGCCGCGATGGACACGGTCACTGAGTCCCGGCTGGCGATTGCCATGGCGCAGGCCGGTGGCATGGGCATCATCCACCGCAACCTCAGTCCGGATGAACAGGCCGAGGAAGTGCGCCAGGTCAAAAAATTCGAGAGCGGCATGGTCGTCAACCCGGTTTGCATCGGGCCGGACGCGACATTGGCCGACGCCAAGCACTTGATGACCGCGCACCGCATCTCCGGCATTCCCGTGGTGGAAGACGCGGGCACCGGCAGCCAGAAGCCCGGCCGGCTGGTTGGTATTTTGACCAACCGTGATGTGCGCTTCGCCTCTGACCCGGACCAAAAGGTCTATGAATTGATGACGCGCGAGAACCTCGTGACGGTGACAGAAAATGTCGACCAGAACGAAGCCAAGCGCCTGCTGCACGCCCATCGCATCGAAAAGCTTCTGGTGGTCGATAAAAAAGGCTTCTGCACCGGCCTGATCACGGTCAAGGATATTGAGAAATCCAAGTTGAACCCGAATGCAGCCAAGGACGAGCAGGGCCGCCTGCGCGTGGGCGCTGCGGTGAGCGTCGGTGAAGACGCGCTTATGCGCGCCGAGCGGCTGATTGATGCGGGCGTTGATGTGATCGTTGTTGATACCGCGCATGGTCATTCCCAGCGGGTGCTGGACGCCGTTAGCCAAGTGAAAAAAATGTCCAATGCTGTGCGCATCATCGCAGGCAATGTCGCGACGAGTGAGGGCACCAAGGCGCTGATTGATGCAGGCGCGGACTGTATCAAGGTGGGCATCGGCCCGGGCTCCATCTGTACCACGCGCGTTGTCGCCGGTGTCGGTGTGCCGCAATTTTCCGCCATCATGTCGGCGGTGGAAGAAGCACAAAAATCCGGCACGCCGGTGATCGCGGACGGTGGCATCAAACTGTCGGGCGATTTGGCAAAAGCGCTCGCAGCAGGAGCGTCGGCGGCGATGGTTGGCTCCTTGCTGGCGGGCACCGAAGAAAGCCCTGGCGAGGTGTATCTGCATAAGGGCCGCTCCTACAAAGCCTATCGCGGCATGGGCTCGGTGGGGGCCATGGCGCGCGGTTCAGCGGACCGCTATTTCCAGGCTGAAGTGCGCGACACCTTGAAACTCGTGCCGGAAGGCATCGAGGGGCAAGTGCCCTATAAAGGTGCCGTCAGTGCGGTGTTGCACCAGCTGGCCGGTGGCCTGCGCGCAGCGATGGGCTACACCGGCGCAAGAGATTTGGCGGATTTTCATCAAAGAGCGCGTTTCGTGCGCATCTCCAATGCGGGCCTGCGCGAAAGCCACGCGCATGATGTGACGATCACGCGCGAGAGCCCAAACTATCCCGGCGGTGGCTGAGCCTTGCGGTTCGAGCGCGGTTTCACAATCGGCCTGATCGCGCTGACAGCGGCGCTGTTCATCGTTTTAAACGTCGTGCATGCGCTTGTTTTGACACCCGCCGCCGGTGGCCTCACGGCGCCCGATCTGGTGCCGTTCGGCTATAACGCCGATGGGCTGAATGCGTGGCTGACGGCGATGGACGACCCTGCGCGGGAGCGCTTTATCGGCGCGCATACATTGACGCTCGATCTCATTTTTCCGTTTTTGTTCAGTTGGTCGCTCTACCGCCTGCTGGTCGCCAACCTGTCAAAACTGCCGCGCTTTATGAACCAGGCCCGATGGCTCAAGGCCCTGTTGCCTCTGCTGCTTGTGCTGCCTTATCTGGTGTTTGACATGGTTGAAAACATGACCGTCATGGCCATGTTGTCGACCGGACAACTGCCAACGCCCGAAGTCGCGGTTCAATTGCAAACATGGACTGTGCTCAAATATGCAGGCGTTGTGCTGGCTGCGGTCAGTCTGGTGACTTTCTGGCTTGCCGCCCGGCGCACGGAGATGAAGAATGGTTGATGCAAATCTGATTTTCTGGCCGGTGATTGTCCAGGCGTTTGTGACGCTGGCACTGTACGTGGTGATGAGCCGCGCGCGGATTGCCTCCATCAAGCAAGGCCGCGCGAAAGCATCAGATTTCCGCCTGCCAAATCGTGATGAAGGCGACGAAACCCGGGCGATTGCCAATGCGGTGACCAACCAATTCGAGTTGCCGGTGCTGTTTTTTGCCGTGTGCCTAGCCGCTCATGCGGCTGGAACCGTCAACGCACTGCTCATTGCACTGGCTTGGTGTTTTGTCATCACCAAGACGGCGCACAGCTATGTGCATGCGACCAGCAATAAGCTGCGCCATCGTCGCCCGATTTTCATCGCGGCGTTTTTCACCGTGACCCTTATGTGGGTGTGGTTCGCGATCGGCATTATGGTAATGTAGGCAATCAGCTAACGCGGCATAAGTTTCAGCATGCGTCCGCCATCTTCCAGCACATAGACCGCGCCATCGGGGCCTTGCTCGACCTCGCGCACGCGGCTGCCCCATTCGAAGCGCTCGTTTTCCGAAGCGCTGTCGCCATCAATATCAACATGGATCAGCGCTTGCGAACGCAGCCCTCCCATGAGCGCATCACCACGCCAGTTGGCAAACATGTCACCATCATAAATCACGAGGCCTGACGGCGCGATGGATGGCACCCAATAGGCTTCCGGCGCATTGAACTCCGGCGCCGTCTCATGGTCAGGAATTGGAACGCCTGAATAATTGTCGCCATTGGAAACAAGCGGCCAGCCATAATTGTCGTTGGCCATTGTCAGGTTTAGTTCATCACCATTGGCCGGTCCCATTTCATGGGTCCACAGCCTGCCTTGCGCGTCAAAATCAATGCCCAACTGGTTGCGGTGGCCAATCGACCAGAAGGTTTTGGCCAACTCACCAAGGTCCTGATAGGGGTTGTCCGCCGGGACCGAACCATCTTCATTCAGGCGGATTGTTTTACCCAGGTTGCCGGAAAGATCCTGCGCGGGCTTCTGTTGGCCGCGATCACCAGATGTGATGAAGATATGGCCGTTGCCATCCAGCGCGATGCGGTGGGCAAAGTGCCGCCCGCCGGAGACCTTGGGCGTCTGTTCCCAAATGCGTGTAATATCGGTCAGCGCCGGTTGTGCTGCGGACGTATCAAGCGTGGCGCTGATGACCACCGCACCCGAGCCACCGCGACCTTCTTCGACATAAGACAGAT
>JBAUIL010000244.1:0-3115 GCA_049682915.1 Ahrensia sp.
TACCCACACCCAAACCAACAAGCCGCTAGCGCCTTGATTCGGAACAGAAAAATTAACCTGCCATTAACCATAACCCGCCGCCGAACCCCGTTTTTTGTTAACACTCAGAACCCCAAGGGAACGAATCAGCGACGAATCGCTGACCTGACGATGTTCATGGTTTGTCCGACTAGATGTAGTGGCAAGCGATAAGGCACGGGCACAACTTTAGCGATTCAAAGCGGGTGATTGAGGGGGATGGGACGGGCAAATGGTTAAGATATCAAAGGTCGGACGGCAGCATAGAGCACCAGCAGCTTCGCCGGTGCTCTGCAATTTGTCGGGCAAACCGAGACGCCCTCATGCCCGTTGAAAATCTTCATCAGCCGCATCAACATCCATGTCTTGTTCCATCTCCTGCGGATCAACGGCTGGCGCTTGCACAAATGGCGACGCGATTATCGCAAGGCCAAAGACGGCGAGCGCAAACATGGCCAGCACAGCGATGACGGTCATGCCAAGACCGGCCATCACGCAGCCGATAAAGACCACGATTGCCGCAGCGGAGGTTGATGTGAGTTTTTTAAGGAACGATTTCATGGTGGTAACTCCGTTGTTTCATCGTTTCGATAAAAACAACCTACCCACACCACTTTGCACGCAGCTGATGCCAACCTTACAAATTTGCAAACTTCAAAGCGGCACGCAGACCATGCGGCTTGCTATTTGAAAGCTGTAGCGCGGCCCCATGGCGATCTGCGATGGCGCGCACCATCGCCAGCCCGAGGCCCGAGCCCTCCGACCCACGCGCCGCGTCCAGACGCACCATCGGCTTGACTATTTCTTCTAGCTGCTCCGGAGGGACGCCTATCCCGTCATCTACGACACCAATTGTATCGCGTTCGGCAAACAGTTGAATATTGGCCCCGCCATGCACCAGCGCGTTTTGAATGAGATTAGCGATTGCCTGCACAAGCATTTTCCGGTCGGCAAAGACGACATTTCCCTTTGAGGCCTGGACCGACAGGTTCTTACCCGCATCCTCGACCACCGGGCCATATGTTTCGCCCAATTCTTCAATCAATGCGGCGATATCGACGTTTTCAAACCCCTCATTGCCTTGCCCGGCTTCAATGCGGGCGACCCGCATGATGGTGTCGAAAACTTCAGCCAACTGCGTCGCTTCATCGAGCGCGGCACTGCGCTCCTGTCCATCGGGCAGCGATTCAAGCTGGGCGCGAAGACGCGCAAGCGGTGTGCGCAAATCATGGGCGATGCTGGCACTCAAATGCCGGGTTTGCGCGACAAGGCGTTCAATTTCAGCCGCGGATTTGTCCACCTGCTGTGCCAGATCAGCGATATCATCATTGCCGCTGTCGATGCCGGTTCGCTGCTTGAGATCACCGCTTGCCAAACGATCCAGCGTGCGGTTGATCAACACCAACCGGCGTTGCGCAAAATACCCAACCAATAATCCAATCACAATGACAATCGAAAGCACCACTGCAACAGTGGTCCAAAGCACATTGCTCAAGAGGTCCAGTGCATCTTCATTGTCATCCAGAGGAAGGGCAATCAGGACACGTTCGCCATCATCATCACGCGCGATCAGGACACGCCAATCTTCAGATCGGTTAAACCGCCGGTCAAGGCTAACCGTACCGCGCCCCCGCTGCACGACGCGCGAAAACTCGCGGGGCAACTCGTCCAAGTCTTCAACCGGTTTGATAATGACCGCAGGGATATTTTCCAGATCATCATCCGCTTGTATGCCAGTCGCAAGGCTCGCCAATGTCTGGTCAACGCGGTCAATCAGCGCGTCGCGGCCAAATGACAGTGCCACAAAAACGGCAGCTGACATGCCAGTTGCAAAAATCAACGACAGCAAAAACGTCAACCGCATGGTTGATGAGCGGTAGAGCCAACCGAGCTTTTGGACTGATTTAAGCACCGAAAACATAGCCTTCGCCCCGGCGCGTTTTCAGCAGATCGCCATCAAAAGGCTTGTCAATCTTGCCGCGCAATCGGCTGATATGGGTCTCAACAACGCTTGTTGTCGGGTCAAAACTCATGTCCCACACCTGTTCCAGCAACATGGTGCGCGTTACCAACCGGCCCGGTCGGCGCATGAAATATTCCAGAAGCTTGAACTCCTTGGCCATCAAGTCGATGCCAACGCCTTGGCGCTCGCAGCGGCGGCTCAACAGGTCCAGCGTCAAATCGCCATAGCGCAAAGTGGTCTGTTCGGGTGCCTCTGCGCCCATGCTGTCGCGCCGCCGCCCCAGCGCGTTTACCCGCGCCGACAATTCCACAAATGCGAATGGCTTGGTCAGGTAATCATCGCCACCCGCCTCAAACCCTTCAACACGCGAATCCACTTCGCCCAACGCCGTCAGAAAAAGCGCGGGTGTCGCGTTCTTTGACGCGCGTAGAGATTTCAACACCGCAAGACCGTCGAGGCCCGGCACCATGCGATCAAGGATTAAAAGGTCATAGTCCTGCCCCATGGCGGCCAGCAGCGCGTCTTTTCCATCTGAAAAAAGATCGACGACATGGCCCTCTTCACGCAGGCCCTCTGTCACCCAAGGGCCCAGTTTTTTATCGTCTTCAAGAACTAAAATGCGCATCGCTTTTCCTATCATGCGGCATAAAGACGGAAAAGGCCGCTGTTGCCAGCAGCCGTCCCCGCTTCACGCCAACGCGCATTAGCTGCGTGAGTGACGCTTGCCTTTTTTGCCGTCGCAATCACCGTCATCATCGTCATAGTCTTCAGATGCTATTTCCAGCACATCACCGGTTTGCGCATCGACATCCACTTCCATTTGAGCGCCGTCGGCCGTGATGATTTCAACCTCGTAGTATTGCGCGCCACGTTCACGTTCCAATTCAACGTCCTGAACCTCGCCGTCCACTTGCGCTAGCGCCTTCTCAATGGCCTGCTCATGCGTGATGACCGGAGCGGACGTCGAAGCGGTTTGCGCTGATGCATATCCAACGACGCCACCAGTAACCAGTGTTGCTGCAACCAGTGTGCTTGCGATGAGTTTCTTGTACATGTCTTTTTCTCCACTTTGATTTCTCAAAAGACCCTGCGTCTTTCAATGATCACAAAATGGAGGACGGACTTTGCCGGAAG
>JBAUIL010000245.1:0-7524 GCA_049682915.1 Ahrensia sp.
GCAGGCATGGGCACAGCGACGATTATTGAGCGGGTGTAAGGCCCTCTCCCAACTGCGACTAGGCGCAACTGCGCCAAGTCTCGTATCCCTCTCCCGCAAGCGGGCGAGGAAAACAGGATTAAGTGCCCCCCTTCTCCCGCCAGCGGGAGAAGGTGCCCGAAGGGCGGATGAAGGGCTTTGCGGAGGAATAAAACCATGACCTACACAAATTACACCGTCGAAACCGATGCAGACGGCATTGCACTCATCACCTGGGACATGCCGGGTCGTTCGATGAACGTGTTTACGGTTGAAGCATTGACCGAGTTGGACGCGATTGTTGACGCGATGACCGCCGATGAAGCCGTTAAGGGCTGTGTGTTTACATCGGGCAAGAAAGACAGTTTTTCGGGTGGTGCTGACATCACCATGATCAAGGCGATGTTTGACGCTTACGAAGCGGAGAAAGCCAACAACCCTGACGCGGCGACGCAACTGCTGTTTGATAATGCAGGCAAGATGAGCCAAGTTTATCGCAAGCTTGAAACCTCCGGCAAGCCGTGGGTTTCCGCCATCAACGGTACCTGCATGGGCGGCGCGACCGAGTTGTCGCTGGCGTGCCATGGCCGTGTGGCGGCTGACAGCGAGGCGGTGAAAATCGCCCTGCCGGAAGTCAAAATCGGCATTTTCCCCGGTGCAGGTGGCACCCAGCGTGTGCCTCGACTGGTCAACCAGCAGGATGCGTTGCAGATGATGACCACCGGCCAGAACCTCAAGCCATCACGCGCCAAAGCGATGGGCCTGATCCATCAGGTGGTGCCTGCCAAAGAATTGGTCAAAGCGGCCAAGCAGATGATCAAGGACGGTTTGTCACCGGTGCAGCCATGGGATGAAAAAGGCTTCAAGCTGCCCGGCGGCAATGTCTACTCGCCAGCCGGTGCCAATGTGTGGCCTGCGGCGTCCGCCATTTTGCGCCGTGAAACACACATGAACTATCCCGGCGCGGCGGCGATTTTGAAATGCGTCTATGAAGGCCTACTGGTGCCGTTCGACACCGGCCTGAAGATTGAGCAACGCTATTTCACCCAAGTGCTGCAAACCAAAGAAGCAGGCGCGATGATCCGCTCGCTGTTTGTCTCGCTGCAAGAACTCAATAAAGGTGCGGCGCGCCCTGCCGACATCAAGCCATCCAACTTCAAAAAGATCGGCGTGCTCGGCGCAGGCTTCATGGGCGCGGGCATTGCTTACGTTACCGCCAAGGCGGGCATTCCTGTGGTGCTGCTGGACCGCGACATGGAAGCGGCTGAAAAAGGCAAAGCGCATTCGGAAGGCCTGATCAAAGGCGCGGTGCAAAAAGGCCGGATGAAACCCGAAGAGGGTGAAAAATTGTTGAGCCTGATCACGCCAACCGCAGACTATGCGGACTTTGAAAGCTGCGACCTGATCATCGAGGCGGTTTTTGAAGACTCCGGCGTCAAGAAGGCGGCGACTGAAGCGGCGGAAGCGGTGATGAAACGCACGGCGGTGTTTGCCTCCAACACGTCGACCATTCCAATCACAGATCTAGCGCAAAACTCAATCCGCCCGAAAAACTTCATCGGCATCCACTTTTTCTCACCGGTGGACAAGATGATGCTGGTGGAAGTGATCGTCGGCAAAAAGACATCCGACAAGGCGCTGGCTGTTGCGCTGGACTATGTGCGCGCGATCAAGAAAACGCCGATCGTCGTCAAGGACACACGCGGCTTCTACGTCAACCGGTGCGTGCTGCAATATATGAGCGAAGCCTACAACATGTTGAGCGAAGGCGTGCCACCGGCAATGATTGAAAATGCCGCCAAGATGGCGGGCATGCCCGTCGGACCGTTGGCGCTCAACGATGAGACCGCCATTGATTTGAGCCAGAAGATTTTGGCGCAGACCGTGCGCGACCTCGGTGAAGGCATCGTCAAGCCGGAGCACATCGAGTTGGTCAACACGATGGTGGATACCCACGACCGCAAGGGCCGCAAAAACGGCAAAGGCTTTTACGACTATCCGGCCAAGCCCGCCAAAAAGCACCTGTGGCCGGAGCTCAAAACGCTTTATCCGCAGCAAGACGCGGACAGCATCGACTTTGAAGAGCTGAAGCAGCGCTTCCTCGTCGTCATCGCGCTGGAAGCGGCGCGCGTGATGGGCGAAGGCCATGTGACCGACCCGCGCGAAGCCGATGTCGGCTCCATCCTGGCGTTTGGCTTTGCGCCTTATACAGGCGGCACACTCAGCTATATCGACAATATGGGTGTGGCGGAATTTGTGGCGGTCGCCAAAAAGCTGCAACGCAAATATGGCAGCCAGTTCAAAGTGCCCCGCATTTTGACCGACATGGCCAAAACCGGTGACACGTTCTACCAGCGGTTCAACCCATATGCGGAACTGGAAAAATCCGACGCGGCCTGATGAGCGCTTCAGGAACCAAAGCCGGCCCTCAGACATGAGGGCCGGCTTTTTTGTGTCTGCTTGTCTTGTCAGCTTCGCGCGCCGATCATCCGCCACAGCACGCCAATCAGCACCAGTGGCAGCACGATCATTTGGAACAAATACGCCGCCAAAAGCTGCGCGAAGCTGACGAATAGATCGTCTGCCTTGGTCATCACAGTGCCTGCAATATCCAGATAGCGCTTGGTGCTTTGGGCGATAGACAGTGTGCCGGTGGCCGATGGTTCTGATTTGCCGAACAGCGTTTCCTGCAATGCGCCGAATGTGGTGAGCGTTTGGGATTGTTCGGTTTGGACGGAAGCGGCTTCCTCATCCAGCGTGTCAGTGAGGCCGGTGATCACCTGATTGGCATTGGAGACGGCATTTTGAGTGAGCCATTCACCACCGGCAAACCCCGCAATCAAACCCAGCGGCACGGCGAGGCCCAACGCCAAGCCGGTAGATCTGATGCGCGCAATCAAACCCTCCACCCAAGGCGCCACCCTCCCCGGCATCGCGGCGCCCCCGATCAAGGCGGCACCGAGCAAGGCGAGGCCTAAACCGCCGATAGGGGCCAGTGCGAGCGTCATAACACCGGCGATCAAGGCCAGCACAAACACGACATCGGCGACGCGCTCCACCGTGTCGTCGACTGGTTCCAACATTTTCAGCGGTTGCACTGTGCCTGATACCAGCACCGCGCCGCCGCTGACTTCCGTCTCCATGGCGACCGACAAGACCGAGTTAATCAGCCGCAAGCTGGCGTACAGCGTGACGGCGGATGTGGCGATCTTTGCGCTGTATTGCTGCGACAGGTCAAACACGGGGTTCTTCGCGCTGAATGGTGCGGCGATGAGCAACAACAGCCCTAGTGCAGCTAAAATCATGCGCGCATTGCGCGACTTGTGTGACATGGACGCCCCCTATTTGCGCATGTTTCTAAACACACAATGCGGCATGATTGTAGTTTTTCGGCTTCATTCTCTTACCCGTTAATACGCCCAACGCATGACACGCCATGTCGCAATCGCGCTTGCTTGTGGCTGCGCTTGTCCATAATGTCGCAGTGGTTCGGGTTCATTCAATCGCCAAGCGACGGATGATGAAAAGGGAACACGGTAGGGCCTACCCATAAGGGGGCCCGATCCGCGACTGCCCACGCAACTGTGAGCGCGGAGCTGTCACCACAAGCCACTGGAGCACCAAGCAATTGGGAAACCGGGAAGGCGGTGAACGGCGACGAAGCGCGAGTCAGGAGACCTGCCCGGACGGATTGAAACGCTTTGCGCGTGGTGCGCAGAAAAAGGAAATAATATGCATATCGAACCAGGCATTGTTGACCCGGCCAAAATGGGTCTCGCCTACGCAACCGCAGCCGTCGCCGGTGGCCTGACTGTCAAAATGGCGTGGGACACAATCAAAAATGATGGCGGCGTTATCGGCCTCTTCTCACGCTCTGCTATCGCGACTGTTTTCGTTCTGGTGTTCTTCGAATTGCTGCCGCATTTTTCGGTTGGCGTCTCCGAAGTCCACTTCATTTTGGGGTCAACGCTTTTGCTGATGCTGGGCACCGGACCCGCAGCCATCGGCTTGATGGGCGGCCTGCTGTTGCAAGGTCTTTTCTTTGCGCCATCAGACCTGCCGATGTTGCTGGTCAATGTGACAACGCTGGTCATTCCGGCATTTGCCATCGCGGAAGTTGCCAAGCGCATTATCGCGCCGGGCACTGCTTATAAAGATGTGACCTACAAGCAAGCGCTTGCATTATCGACAACCTATCAAGCGGGCATCGTTGCTTGGGTGGCATTTTGGGCGTTTTACGGCCAGGGCTTTGGCGTCGCTTCATCGGTCGCTTCATTCGGTGCGGCCTATATGATGGTTGTGCTGATTGAGCCGGTGCTTGATCTGGCTGTGCTGGCCGGTGCGAAGGCGCTTGGCCAAGCCAAGAGCGACAAGCTGTTCACCCGTCGCCTGCATGGCGCTGCGGCATAAGCCTTGACGCGCAGATGGACTATTGACCCCGCCGCTGAAAAGTGGCGGGGTTTTGCTTTCAATGAGCCATAAACCCTTCACACCCCCTGCCCCCGAAATGCTGTCGCCGGTGCGTGCGCTGGTGAAAGGCATGCTTGCCAAAGACCGTGATCTTCTGGCGCTCATGCCCGACACAGCCTACCGCATGGAAATCGGTTCCATGGGGCTTTCAAGGCGCGGGATCGTTCTGGTCAACCGGCCTGATCTGGTGCGGCAAGTGCTGGTGGAGCGGGTGGATGAGTTTGCCAAAAATGATCTTTTCACCGGCGCGCTGGAGCCGCTGGTGGGTGACGGCATGTTCATCTCGCACGGGCCGACATGGCAGCGCCAGCGCGCCATGGTTGAGCCGGGGTTCACCCATTTGCACACGGGCCGCGCTTTCTCACGCATGGCCGATGCGGTGACCGATTGCGAGGCGCGGCTGGACGTGGCGGCAGCCGACAAGACCACCATCGCGCTCGACCAGGAAATGAGCCGCCTGACCGCCGATATCATCTATCGTGTCATCTTTTCCGAGCCATTGGATGGTGGTGACGCGCGGGTGATGTTTGCCGCTTTTGAGCGGTTTCAGGCTCAGGTGGCCAATGTGCGGGTTAGTGCATTTTTGTTCGGCAAGGCTTTTGCGGATGTGCCTCAACCACCGGCGGCCCTGGATGCAGCCCGCGAAATCCGCGCGCATTTGCAAGCCAAAATCGAAGCCCGATTAGCCTCCGCCAAGCGCCATGACGATCTGCTACAAGCCGTTGTTGACGCGCGCGACCCTGCAACGGGTGAAGCGTTCGCCCTGACAGAGATGATCGACCAGATCGCGATTTTCTTTCTGGCCGGTCACGAAACAACGGCGACGACCCTGTCGTGGATTTTTCTGCTGCTGGCGGGCGATCCAGACACCGCTCAGGCGCTGCGCGATGAGACGCTTGCGATCTGTCCCGATGGTGTGGAAGCAAGTCACATCAAGCAACTCGTTTTCACGCGTGCGGTCATCAACGAGGCGTTGCGGCTCTATCCGCCGGGCGCTTTCCTGCCGCGCGTGGCGCTATCGAAAACGATGCTTGGCGGACGCCGCTTGCGGCGCGGCACAATGGTGCTGATCTCGCCGTGGATCATCCACCGGCATGAAGGCTGGTGGGACGCGCCGCACACCTTCAAGCCTTCGCGGTTTGCCAGGGGTGCGCCAAAACCGGTGGCTGGCTCCTTCCTGCCGTTCGGGCTTGGCGCACGCGCGTGTATCGGTGGCGCATTTTCCATGGCGGAAGCGGCCCTGGTCGTCAGCCGCCTGACGACACGCTTCACCTTTGATGTCACCAATGCGGCCAGTATTCGCCCGGCGGTGCACCTGACTTTACGGCCATCCCACCCCATGCAGACGCGTGTGCGCAGACATTAGGATCACGCCCACTTAGACGATTGTCGCATTTGTCTTGATAATGACATAAAGCTGTGTCTTGTTTTGCTTATATCGAGTTTCGGCCGACCAATATTGCCTAAACGCCTTTCAAGAAGCGCCATGCCTATTGCCTCCAGACACGATCACTACCGGCAGCGTGGGCTGCTTACCATTCTACAGTCTTGAAAGGACACATTTATGAGTTCAGGTACCGTCAAGTGGTTCAACACCACCAAAGGATTTGGTTTTATTCAACCCGATGGAGGCGGCAACGACGTCTTCGTTCACATCAGCGCTGTTCAGCGCTCCGGCATGGAAACGCTGACCGAGGGTCAAAAAGTCAACTATGAGATTTTGACCGACAGCCGCACCGGCAAATCAGCCGCGGGCAATCTCACTGCCGCATAAGGGTTGGACATTCCAACCAAAGCCCGCCGCACTGTCGGCGGGTTTTTTTTGCTTTTCAGTAATGGTAGGGTTTTGACTTGCAGTCGTTCACTCGCTTGCATGTTCGACTTTTGAAACCGCCAAGTGAGCCGCATTCCGATGACCAGAACAATTGACTACTATTTCTATTCCGCATCACCGTTTACCTATTTCGGCCATCAACGCATCGTTGAGCTTGCCAAGCGTCATGGCGCCACGTTGGTTGCAAGACCCGTTAATCTGATGGCGCTGTGGGAAATTTCGGGCGCGGTGCCACCGGGTCAACGTCCACCGGTGCGCCAGCGCTACCGACTGCTGGAGTTGCAACGTCTTTCCCATCTGTTGGGTCTAAAAATCAATCTCAAACCTGCCCATTTTCCAGTGGATGCGACCTTGGCTGACCATTCGATTATCGCTGTCATCGAAAGCGGGGCCGACCCTTGGGACTATATGGGCGATGTGTTTGCCACCGTTTGGACCCATGAGGGCAATATTGCCGACCGGAGCACGATTGCCAGCCTGCTGACAAAGCATGGTTTTGATGCGGATGTAATTCTGGCGCACGCCGATAGCGACGCAATCGCGGCCATCCGCAGAGCAAATAGCGAAGCTGCAATCGCGGCTGATGCGGTCGGGGTGCCTGCCTATGTGGTCGACGGCGAGGTATTTTGGGGCCAGGATCGCATCGACGCGGTTGAAGAAATGCTCGCAAGCGGCAGGGCGCCATTTGCAACAAACGCACGATTGCTATAGCCGCTAGACCATGGGCCGTACTCGACCCATTCGATAGAGGTAATACTGATGTTGTCACATGAGCGGATCTGGGCGGCAATTGACAGACTGGCGGCGGCGCATGATTTGACGCCGTCGGGCCTGGCAAAGCGCGCGGGGCTGGACTCAACGACGTTCAACAAATCCAAGCGCTTCAGCGGCGATGGGCGCGCACGGTGGCCCTCCACCGAGTCGATTTCCAAAATCATAGATGCCACGGACTCAGACCTGTCTACCTTCCTCGCTTTGGTAGGCGTCACGACCCGTCAGGTCGCGCCGGGCCTCTTTAACAATAGCAGCATCGGGTTGCATGAGGCCGACAGCCAGTCGAGCTATTTGCCCGGCGCACCGGCTGTGCGCTCGGTTCCCTTGCTTGGTCTTGCGCAGGCCGGCAGCGGCGGGTTTTTCGACGATGCCGGCTTTCCCGCCGGTGAAGGGTGGGATGAGGTTGCTCTGCCCGGCGCTGACGGCTT
>JBAUIL010000246.1:0-1863 GCA_049682915.1 Ahrensia sp.
GAGCGGTTTGGGCGTCTGCGCAGCGTGTTGGGGCCAGGCATCAATTTCATCGTACCGTTTCTGGACCGCATTGCGCACAAGATTTCGATCCTGGAGCGGCAATTGCCCAACGCGATGCAGGACGCGATTACCGCCGATAACGTGCTGGTGAAGGTGGAGACGAGCGTTTTCTACCGGATCACCGAGCCGGAAAAAACGGTCTACCGTATCCGCGATGTCGATGGCGCGATTGCAACCACGGTTGCCGGCATTGTGCGCAGTGAAATCGGCAAGATGGAACTCGACCATGTGCAATCCAACCGCTCGCAATTGATCGGCATGGTGCGCGAACAGGTTGCCATGATGGTGGATGATTGGGGCATTGAGGTAACCCGAGCGGAAGTGCTCGACGTCAATCTCGATGAAGCCACCCGCGCAGCCATGCTGCAACAGCTGAACGCTGAGCGGGCCCGCCGGGCGCTCGTCACCGAAGCGGAAGGCAAGCGCCGCGCGGTTGAACTCGAGTCCGATGGTGAACTCTATGCAGCCGAGCAGGAAGCCAAAGCCCGTCGTGTGCTGGCCGACGCGGAAGCGTACGCCACATCAACCATCGCGGCGGCCATTCAACAAAACGGCTTGGAAGCCGCGCAATATCAGGTAGCCCTCAAGCAGGTTGAGGCGCTAACCGCCGTTGGCCAAGGCGCCGGCAAACAAACGGTCATTGTGCCCGCTGCGGCATTGGACGCATTTGGCGACGCCTTCAATCTGCTGAAAGGCAAAAAATAATGCTGTTGAACACGTGGTGGTTTTGGGCGGCGGCTGGCATCGCGTTTGGCATCTTGGAGATGGTGGTGCCGGGCTATATTTTTCTCGGCTTTGCCATTGGTGCGATCATTCTAGCAATCGCATTACCGGTCAGTACCGCGCTTGGCATCGCGCCTGTTGGCGTCGCGTTGTTGGTTTTGGCTTTCGCCATTATTTCGCTGGTTGCGTGGTTCGCGCTGCGGCGCATTTTCGGAACCCACAAAGGCCAGGTCAAAATCTGGACGCGCGACATCAACGATAATTGAGGCCGCGCAACCAGCGTTACATATTCGGATAGACAGGGCCTTCGCCGCCCTGCGGGACTGTCCAGTTGATGTTCTGGTTGGGGTCTTTGATATCGCAGGTTTTGCAATGCACACAGTTCTGCGCGTTGATCTGGAAACGCACGTCGTCTGACGCTTTGTAGTCGTGCGGTGCGGTGACCGTATTGCCTGCTGAATCCACCCACTCATACACACCCGCCGGGCAATAGCGATGAGAAAGTCCTGCAAAATCAGCGTATTCCGATGATTTCTGCAGATCTTGATTCTGCACCTTCAAGTGAATTGGCTGGTCTTCCTCATGGTTGGTGCTTGAGAGGAAAACAGAAGACAAACGGTCAAATGACACTTCGCCATCGGGCTTTGGATAGTTGATCGGCTTGTGCTTTGAGGCTGGCTCAACCGATGCATGGTCCGGCTTGCCGTGGCTGAGCGTACCCAGTGGCGACCAGCCGCCGGTGATCTGGTTGATCCACATATCGATGCCGCCGATTGCGACGCCAATGCGTGTACCAAATTTCGACCATAGCGGTTTCACGTTGCGCACGCGTTTGAGGTCTTTGCCGATGGCACCATCGCGCCATTCGTTTTCGTAGGCGTCCATCGCGTTGTCATTGGCTTGGCCTGCGGCAATCGCAGCGGCTGCTTTTTCTGCTGCCAAAATACCCGACAGCACCGCATTGTGTGAGCCTTTAATGCGCGGCACGTTGACGAAGCCCGCCGAACAACCAATCAGCGCACCGCCGGGGAAAGAGACCTTCGGCACAGACTGCCAACCACCTTCGGTGATCGCGCGCGC
>JBAUIL010000247.1:0-21260 GCA_049682915.1 Ahrensia sp.
GCGGTATTGGCCGTGCCGTGGCACTCGCGCTAAGCGAGGCAGGATGGACCTGCGCCATTGCCGGACGCACTCAGGCCAGCCTCGATGAAACGGTGGCTGAAATGAAAACGCCGGGCATGGGCCTTGCTTGCGATGTAGGCGACAACGCGCAAGTCGAGCACTTTTTTGCCGAGGTGGTTGCCGCCTACGGCCAGATTGATCTGTTGTTCAACAATGCAGGCATTGCCGCGCCTGCCGTGCCGGCTGATGAGCTGGAAATCGACGCGTGGGACCGGCTGATCAACATCAACGTCAACGGCGCATTTTATTGCGCACGCGCCGCATTCGGCCAAATGCGCAAACAAAAGAGCGGCGGGCGCATCATCAACAATGGATCGATCTCCGCGACCACACCGCGGCTGTTCTCCGCGCCCTACACTACCAGTAAACACGCCATTCGCGGCCTGACCAAATCGCTGGCGCTGGATGGCCGGCGTTACGGCATATGCTGCGGGCAAATCGATCTGGGCAATGTATCATCATCCATGGGGGACGCGATGGGCCAAGGGGTGCTGCAGCCGGATGGCTCACTGCTGGCCGAACCGGTCATTAGTGTGGAACCGGTGTGCGAAGCGGTTGTGTATATGGCAGGCCTGCCCAATGACGTGAATGTGCTGAACATGAACGTGATGGCGAACGCCATGCCATTTGTGGGACGAGGATAAGCGGCTATGAAACGATCAAGCATCAACCAGATCATTGCGCAGGCCGATGACTTTATCGGGTCGTTCGGCTTTAAGCTTCCGGGCTTTGCCTATTGGTCGCCCGAACAAATGAAGGCGCGTCGCACGGACATAGCGGGCATTGTGGATGCGCGCTTGGGCTGGGACATCACAGACTATGGCGCGGGCAATTTCGACGAGATGGGCCTGTTTCTCTTCACCACGCGCAACGGCTCATTGGCCGAACTGCAAGCCGGTGGCGGCATGTGCTATGCGGAGAAAATCATGATCTCGCGGCAGGATCAAATATCGCCGCTGCACAGGCATATTTACAAGACTGAAGACATCATCAACCGGGGCGGTGCGAAGCTGGCCATCGAGATGTTTGAAAGTGATGCGCACGGCAAGATAGACCGCAAGGCCAAAGTGCCTGTGGCATGCGATGGCGTTGTGATGACATTGGAGCCCGGTGGCGTGCTGATCCTTGAACCGGGCGAGAGCGTAACGCTTCGTCCCGGCAATTGGCACAAGTTCTGGGGCGAAGGCGGCGATGTGTTGATCGGCGAGGTGTCGGGCGTCAATGATGATCTGACCGACAATATTTTCGAGATGGATATTGGCCGGTTTTCCGACATTGAGGAAGATGAAGCGCCAACCCATCTGCTTGTTTCGGATTACGATCACTGGCTCGGCTGAAAGCGGTTTCAACCAAACCGATCGCTCCCCTACCCTTCTATAGTACAATCCGGCCAGAGCCCTGTCGTGCACGTTCATGGACGATCTGGGCTTGCAGCGCCTGATACAATCATAGATATTCCAATGTGAGAATGCATGGGAGGGAAAACATGCCAGCATCGCGTCGGGATTTTTTAGCGGGCAGCAGCGCTGCCATCATGTTGGGGCTGACAACGCGTTTGTCGCATGCAGAAATCAGCCTTGGCGACATCCGGCTGGATGTGGTCAGTGACGGCTCCTTGACCTTGCCCGCAGGCTTCATCTTTGACCCGATGCCGAAAGACGAGTTGGCTGCCATTGTCAGCAAATATGGGTTGTCGTCAGAGACGCTGGAGCCGCCGTGCAACGTCACCTTGATGCGCCATGGCGACCGGACGGTGCTGTTTGATGTCGGGTCTGGCCCGGACTTTGCGCCCAATGCGGGCATATTGCTGGACTCACTCGATGCATTGGGCGTGTCGCCGGATGATGTGACCGATGTGGTCTTCACCCATGCTCATCCTGACCATCTTTGGGGCTTGCTGGACGACTTCGGCGATCCGCTGTTTGCCGCTGCGACCTACATGATCGGCAAAGCTGAGTGGGATTATTGGATGGACCCCAACACCGTCGATACGATTGACTCGTCCCGCACGGCATTTGCCGTTGGCGCCAAAAGACGCCTTGAGATGATTGAAGACAATGTGACCTTCTTCAATGATGGAGATGAAATCATGCCTGGCGTCGCGGCGCGTGCGACCTTCGGCCATACGCCGGGGCACATGGCTTTGGAAGTGCGCCAAGGCTCCGAAGCGGTGATGATTTTGGGCGATTGTATTGGCAACGATCACGTCGCGTTTGAAAAGCCGCAATGGCATTCCGGCTCTGACCAGGACCAGGAAATGGGTGCCAAGACACGCACCATGTTGCTGGATCAACTGGCAGCCGACAAGACCAGGATCATCGGCTACCATTTGGTGGGCAATGGTACCGGCTATGTTGAAAAGACCGGTACAGGCTTCACCTTTGTGGCGGAGGACGCGTGATGAAGCGGCTGGCTCTTTTATTCTGCCTGATCGCACTGCCCTGTGCCGCCAGCGAAGACATTGCCGACCAGTATCCGGCGTCGGCGCTCTATTCCAAGCCGGTTGAAGTTATTCCGAATGTCTTTTCGGCAATCGGTGCAACCGCGCCGCCGACCTATGAGAACGCGGGTCACAACAACAATCTCAGTTTCATCATCACCGATGAAGGTGTGGTTGTTATCAATGGTGGCGGTTCTTACGAATTGGCTGAAGCGCTGCATGCGGAAATCAAGGCCGTGACGGACCAGCCGGTCAAGCTTGTGATCAATGAAAACGGCCAAGGCCACGCCATGCTCGGCAATTCCTATTGGGCGACACAGGGCGTTGAGATTGTGGCGCATGCCGATGCAGCCCATGAGTTTGCAGACTACGGCCCGCGTTCGCTTCAAGGTGCTCAAACGCTACTAAAAGACAGGGCCGCCAAGACGACGGTGGTGCTGCCGACAAAGACATTTGAAGACGAATACCTTGTGAGCATGGGCGGCCTTGATATTGAAGTGCGCTATCTCGGCCCAGCGCACAGCCCCGGCGATATCGTCGTATGGCTGCCACAAAAGAGCCTCGTTATCTCCGGCGATGTGGCGTTTCATGAGCGCATGCTGCCGATTTTTGAGCACACCATGACCGCAGACTGGGTTGAGACCTGGGATCAGGCATTTGAACCACTCAATGCAACCTACGTTATTCCAGGCCACGGCCACCCGACCAATATGGATCAGGTGCGACGCTACACGCGCGACTATCTGATCTATCTGCGTGAGAAGGTCGGCGCGCATCTGGAAGAAGGCGGCGACTTGGCAGGTGCCTATTATGTCGATCAATCCCCCTATGCCGGGCTTGATACCTATGAAGAGCTGGCGACCAAGAATGCCGGGCGGGTGTACGAACAGATGGAATTCGAATGAGCTGGCGACACCAGAAAAACGGCTCTCGTATCTTTGACCGTACAGCGCTAGCCGTTGCCGCAATGGCCATGGCGCTGACATCGTCTATGGCGGCCGATAACGATGCGGTGCATGAAGCGATCAGCGAGTATACCGATTTTGCACCCTATGAGGCGGGCATCATTCTGCCTGCTCAATTGACCGACGACATCATCGACGACGTTGTGTTTATTGATACACGCAGCCAACAAGAACACGCGGCCGCAACGATTGAAGGCGCACGCCACATTGAGTGGCGCGAGATCTTTTCGCGGCTCGACGAGGTGCCAACCGACAGCAAGGTCGTGCTGTTCTGCAACACCGGCGCATTGTCCGCGCAAGCAACATTTGGCCTGCGTGTGATGGGCTATGAAAATGTGCTTGTGCTGCAAGGTGGCTTTCAAGCCTGGCAAGCCGCACATTGACCTGAATCAAGGCCGCACCGGCCGTTTTCGTTATGGTGATCTGAACGGGACGGGTTATCGCTATGGAATTTCTGACAACCAAATTTGACGATGGCGCTTTGCTCTTTGCGCTCGCATTGCTTGTCGGCGTCCTGTTTGGCGCTGCGGCGCAACATTCCCGTTTCTGCCTACGCTCAGCCACAATCGAATTTTCATCCGGTTCTTGGGGCAAGGGCCTGTCGATCTGGCTGGTCGCTTTTCTGGCCGCGGTCGCATGCGTTCAATTGCTGATCAGTCGTGGTTATCTTGATGTCAGCCAAGCACGGCAACTGGCAGCGACCGGCAGTCTTTCAGGCGCGATTATTGGCGGCTTGATGTTTGGTGTCGGCATGATCCTGGCACGCGGCTGCGCCAGCCGGTTGCTCATCCTGTCTGCCACCGGCAATCTGCGCGCCCTTGTCACGGGGTTGGTTCTCACGCTCACAGCGCAAGCCTCCCTTCGTGGTGGCCTGTCCCCTGCCCGCGAAGCATTGAGCGAGTTGTGGACTGTTTCGGGCGGTGAAGGGCGCAATCTACTGACCTATTTCCAGCTCAACGCTTCCGCCATGGCCGTTTTTGCGCTGGCCGGTCTGGCCTTGGCAGTCTGGTTTGCTCATTCAAGCGGCACCAAACACTCGCGTATTTTTGCTGCGATCATTGTTGGATTGGCAGTTGGTTTGGGCTGGCTGGGCACTTATCAAGTGGCGCAGGCCTCGTTTGAGATCGTGCCCATATCGTCGGTCACGTTCACCGGTCCATCTGCCGACACGCTGATGGGGCTGGTCAATTCACGAAGCCTGCCTCTGAGCTTTGGCTCCGGCTTGGTGCCGGGTGTATTTATCGGTGCCATGGCGATGGCGGCAGTCAGCGGCGAAGCCAAAATTCAGCGTTTTGAACCTGATACGCCCATGGAGCGCTATTTGCTGGGCGGTGTATTGATGGGTTTTGGCAGCATGCTCGCAGGTGGTTGCGCCGTAGGCGCTGGCATGTCTGGCGGGGCCATCTTTGCGATGACAGCCTGGGTCGCTCTGACAGCGATGTGGGTCGGCGCATCCATCACCAACCTGATGATGAACATGCCATCACGACACGCCGTGCAAGCCTGACTGTTACTGCGCCGCCATTGGGTAGCGCGCCAACTGGCACTGCTCCCACAGCGCGGCCAAAGCGCCAATCAGTTGGGCAATATCGGCGTCCGTGTGAACCGGCGATGGCGTGATGCGCAGCCGCTCGGTACCCTTTGGCACTGTGGGATAGTTGATCGGCTGAATGTAGATGCCGTAATCATTGAGCAGAACATCGGAGATGTATTTGCACTTGACCGGATCACCCACCATCACCGGAATGATATGACTGGGGTTATCGACATGGGGAATACCGATGCGGTCCAGTTCGGCGCGCACGTGCGCCACTTTTTGTTTTTGCTGGTTGCGCTCAACATCGCTGCATTTGAGGTGCTTGATTGAGGCCGCCGCACCGGCCGCAACCACCGGCGGCAAAGCCGTGGTGAAGATGAAACCGCTGGCAAAGCTGCGCACGAAGTCACACAGCTCGGCTGACGCCGCGATGTAGCCGCCCATAACGCCGAACGCTTTGCCCAGCGTGCCTTCGATCACCGTCAGCCGGTGCATCAGGCCATCGCGCTCCGCAATGCCGCCGCCACGCGGCCCATACAGGCCCACAGCGTGCACCTCATCGAGATAGGTCATAGCGTTATATTTATCAGCAAGATCGCAGATTTCAGCGATGGGCGCGATGTCGCCATCCATCGAATAGACACTTTCAAACGCGATCAGCTTCGGCCTGTCCAGCGGCATGGCCGCCAGCTTTGCTTCAAGATCGACCAGGTCATTGTGTTTCCAAATCTGGCACTCGGCCTTTGAGTGACGGATGCCTTCAATCATCGACGCATGGTTGAGCGCGTCCGACAGCACCACGCAGTCGGGGATGCGCCCGGCAATGGTGCTCAACGCAGCCCAGTTGGACACGTAACCCGAGGTGAACAAAAGCGCGGATTGCTTGCCGTGCAGATCCGCCAGTTCTGCCTCCAACACGACATGATCCTGCGTGGTGCCGGATATGTTTCGGGTGCCGCCGGCCCCTGCCCCGCAACGGTCGATCGCATCATACATCGCAGCAATGACAGCAGGATGCTGACCCATGCCTAGATAGTCATTGGAACACCAGATTTTCACTTCGGCGGTCTGCGCGCCGCGATAGGTCGCAGCGGGAAAGGCACCGCGCTGGCGCTCAATATTGGCAAAAACACGGTAATTGCCCTGGTCGCGCAGGTCTGCCAGCGCGGCTTTGAAGAAATTTTGATAGTGCATCAGTTGCCCAATGCTTCTTGCACAATGCCATCAAGCAAGGCCTGCACTTCCTGCATGGGCCCCTCTGGATAGTTGCGGTACCCAATGGAAACAGCGCCGTCGCGATTGGTAACGAAAATACCATAGGGGCAATAGGCGATGTTGGCCGGGTCTGCTTCCATGACTTTGCGGGAAACGACCGCCGAGCAGAAAACGAAAATCTGCGCATCATCAAACAGCTTTTTGTCGCTGCCCACATCGGCAGCGGTTCGGCTGAGCATGTCACCGACATGGCTCAAATAATCGACATTCAACCCCTTGTCGACGATAGCGCTTTCCACCGCAAAGGTCGCGTCATCAAATGTGCCGTCAAAAGCGTAGGTTGTCGAACCGTCTTGCGCTGAAGCAGCTGCGGTCAAACCCGCCAGCAGTACGCACCCCATCATGATTGATTTAAGCATAAGACCATCCTCCTGCTGATGATTGACACTGAGTTTGAAGGGCCCCGGTCTTCACCGAGGCCCTTGCCGATTGATCAGCCGAACATGTCAGCCACGATGCCTGAGTACCAACCTTCAGACTCTTCATAGGTTGCTTTGCGCAGGTCTTCGCTTTCGCCGGTGGCTGAGATGAAGCCATCGACTTTTGCAATCTTTTCGTCTGTCGCTTCGTAGGTTGCACCAACTTTGACACCGTCATTGGTATCGATCAGTGACCAGCACGTATTGGAGAACTTGGCCGGGAACACTTTGGAGCCGGTCAGTGCACCGCGCACAGCATTCGCACAAACCTTGGCTTGTGAGTTCGCTGAGAAGCCGGATTTTGGCATGTCACCCTGTTGTGAGGCATCACCCAAAACATACACGTCCGGATCAGCCTTGGTTGACATATCCGCCGCGTTTACCGGTGCCCAATTGCCGTCAGTCACACCGGCAAGCTCTGCAATGCGTCCGGCTTTCATCGCAGGGATGACGTTACATACGTCAACCTTGGTGACTTCACCATCAATGCTGACCGTCATTGCGGACGCATCAACGACGACATTGCCACCGCCGAAATCCGGGCCGACCCAGTCGATCATGCCGTCGTAGTGCTTGGCCCAACCTTCTTGGAACAACGCCATTTTGGAGAAGTTTTCCTTTGGATCCGCAACGATGATTTTCGCGGTCGGATTGTTTTGCTTAAGATAGTGCGCCACCATCGATACACGCTCATAAGGGCCAGGCGGGCACCGATACGGGTTCGGCGGCGCGACCATGGCAAACACACCACCTTCCGGCATCGCTGCAATTTGGGCTTTCAGCAGTTCAGTTTGGGAACCGCCCTTGTAAGCATGCGGCATGGCGTTTTGGGCTGAGAGATCCCAGCCTTGCACCGCACCATCAACAAAGTCGATGCCGGGGCTCAAGATCAGCTTGTCGTAAGGCACCGTGCCACCACCGGCCAGTGACACTGTTTTGGCAGCACGGTCCACGCCGATGGCCCAGTCATGCACCACGTTCACACCGCCGGCTGCAATCTTGCCATAGGAATGACCAAGGTCATCCATCTCCTTGAATCCACCGAGATACAGGTTGGAGAAGAAGCATGTGTAATATTCGCGCGATGGCTCGATCAGCGTGACGTCGATCTCGCCCTTGCTGTCTTTGGCGATGTAGCGCGCTGCGGTTGCACCACCGGCACCACCACCCACAACGACCACACGTGGCTTGCCATGCCCGGCGGCAAACACAGCCGGGGCCGACAGCGTGGCTGCGGCGGCAACACCTGTTCCGATAAATAAGCGTCTATTGATTTTCATGATATCTCCTCCCAGAGCGTTTTCGCGTTATTCGAGATCTTTGAAGTAGGCGGCAAGCGCCGCAATCTCCTCGTCATTCAATCGCCCGGCCATCATCTGCATGACGGGGTGTGGTCTGAGCTTTCGCTTATAGGCATGCATGGCGACGACGAAATCTTCCGTCGGCCAAAGCGTGATGGATGGAATACCTTCGGCGGCGCCGTCCTGTCTGTGGCAGGTCAGGCATTCACTCGCCAAATACTCGCCATATTCGGGGTCACCGACCAGCGCCAGAATGGCTGGGTCAAGGTCGTGATCGGTCGCCAAGGCGGTTGGCTCCGCCTCAGGAATGTTGGCTGGGTTGTCGGAAAACCGCCGCAAATAGGCCAAGAGGTTCGCACGCTCGTCGGCATCCTTGATGCCGCGAAAACTCATGCGGGTTTTTGAAACCAGCGCGCGGGGATTTTCGATATAGGCGTCTAGTGTTTCTGCCGACCAGATCAAGCCGTCATTGCCTGCCCGTTCCAAGGATTCAGAATAACGGAAGCCATCATGAGCACCGGCGGCACGCCCGAAAATGCGGTTGAGATGCGGACCAACCTTGTCCACGGCACCGGAGCCAACTTCATGGCAAGCGGCGCATTTTGTAAAGACTTTGGCACCGGCCTCGCCATCACCAAGCGCCTCGCTCCGTGCCGTTCCGGCTGCAAGGACTGCAACCAGAACAACAGGGAGAAGACGGAGAAGCCGCATTTTCATCACTCAAAGCTGGCCAGATAGGCCGTGATCGCGTCGAGGTCCTCGTCCTTTTTCAAGCCTGCGAAGCTCATCTTCGTGCCCTTCATGAAGCCTTTCGGATTGGCCAAAAACTCGCGCAGCGACGCCTCATCCCAAACCAGCCCCTCGTCCGCCATTGCTTGAAGCGCATTGGAGTATTTGAAACCATCAACACCGCCAGCCGGTGCGCCGACAATACCATTGAGAACGGGGCCAACTCGGTTCGAGGCTCCCTCGCCTACCTGGTGGCAGGCACGGCATTTCTTGAAGACACTTTCACCGGCTTTGACCAGTTCAGGGTCGAGCGCTGCCACTTCGACGGCTGGCTCGGTGGCCGCAACTTCTTCGACAATGGCGGGCTCTGCGGCTGTTTCCATCACAGCAGGTTCAGCGGTTTGTTCGCCTTCTTCCTGTGGTGTCACGTCGAGTACCATCGCCCGCATGGTTATTTCGACTTTGGCGTCCTTGCAGTTCTGCATGCATGGCTCGCCTGTCCACTTGGCGTATTCGGTCTCAGCACGATCATCAACGATAAAGCCCTCAGCATTGGGCATTTCGACATCGAAGAATGTCTCGTTGGACAATTCAAAATCATCGTCGATCAGATCGTTGGAATACAGCACGTAAGCCACCAGCGAATAGACTTCATCGTCGGTCAGCGTGCCTGCATTGCCATAGGGCATTGAGCGCTTGATGTAGTCAAATGCGGTGCTCAGATAGGGCCAGTAAGAGCCGACTGTTTTGAGTGGGTCGTCATGGTCAAGCGTGTCCGCGCCACCGGCCAGCTTTGGCCAGTTGTCGATGCCTTCCGCAAAATCACCGTGGCAAACAGCGCATTGCTCGGCAAAAAGCTCTTCACCGGTGATCGCATCGCCGGAGCCGACCGGCAGACCCGCTCCATCGGGGCTGACATCGCCGTCCCATGCCGCAATTTCGTCTGGGTGAGCGGTACGACCCAAGCCGAGTTTATCGGCCAAAGCAGGGCCGGCCACGAGGCTGAGCGTCAGAAAAAGCGCTGTTGATTTAAGAAACTTCGACATTTTCAGCCTCACCGTTTTCGCGCACCAACCATGTCTGGATGCAGTTATTGTGATAGATTGAGTTAAGACCGCGCACCTCGCGCAGTTGCGCCTTGGTGGGCTGAATGTAGCCGGTGTCATCCATGGCGCGGCTTTGCAGCAGCATCTCTGAGCCGTCCCATTCGGTGTCCAGATAGAAGCGGGTCAATGCCATCTTCTCGCCCGGCTTGGCCAAGCGTGCGGTTTCCCAGGTCATGCCACCGTCTTTGGACACATCCACACGGGTGATCGCGCCGCGACCGGTCCACGCCAAGCCAGTGATGACCAGCGGACCTTTGCCGTGTTTGATGGGCGCCTGTGGGCTTGGGCTGGTGACGACAGATTTCGCGTCCATCGCCCATGTCCATTTGCGGCTTGTGCCGTCTTCCAGCGTGTCGGTGTATTTGCTGGTTTCTTCGCGGCTTTCGACTGCACTGTCGGTCACCTCGATGCGACGGATCCATTTGACCCACATATTGCCTTCCCAACCGGGAACAACGAGGCGGACCGGATAGCCATGCTCTTTGCGCAGCGCTTCACCATTGGCTTTGAAGGCGATCAATACGTCGTCCAGCGCCTTTTCCATCGGGATGGAACGGCCGTTTGAGGAAGCATCCGCCCCTTCCACGAAGACCCACTTGTCTTTCAAGTCGCCAGCAGCGTCAAGACCGGCCTCTTCCAGCAATGTGCGCAAAGGCACGCCGGTATATTCCATATTGTGGATCATACCGTGGGTGAATTGCGCGCCGTTGAGCTGGGCGCCTGCCCACTCCATACCGGTGTTGGCGGCGCACTCGCAGAAATAGACATGGTTCTCACGCGGGAAGCGCTCGAGATCTTCGTAGGTAAAGACCAGCGGATTGTCGACCAGACCGTTGATCATCAATCGGTAGTCTTCCTTGCGCAGTTCAATCGCGCCGGAGTGGTGGCGCTCGAAGGCGCAGCCTTGTGGCGTGATGGTGCCGTCAAGCGCGTGAATGGGCGTAAAGTTGATCGAGCTGACTGTGTCAGCGGTCAACCATTCCACATTGCGGCGCACGACATCGCTCTCGAAGCGGATTGGCGAACCATAGGGCGTAGCGTCAACGCCATCGCCGAACTGTTGCGCCCAGGGCTGCACTTCGGTGATCAATGGATCGGGTGATGCAGCCTTTGCGGTGCCTGCCGCGAGCGCACCGGCACCGGTGAGTGCAGCACCCCGCAGAAAAGCACGTCGCGATTGCCTGGCGTTTTCTTGATCTTGTGACATTGCAAATGCCTCCCATACCGGCCGGTTTAGATACCAGCCACTTGCACACTGTTGTTTGGATCGAGGGAAATGGTGCCCTGTTTGGCGATGTGCGCCTCAACAACGTCCCAGATGGCTGGCCCCTCAGTGCCCTCATTGACCGATGCCCAACCGGCGACCTGATAGGTCTTGGCGGCTTCAATGGCCTCACCGGTTTTCAGCAGTGTCATCTCGGTAATGCGTTCGCCTTGCGGCTTGGTTACATCGATGCGGTAGCCCAGACCGCCAACACGCACCATGTCGCCGCCCTGCTGATAATAAGGATCAGGGTTGAACAGATTGTCGGCAACATCTTCCAGGACCACATGTAAAAACTCGCCGGTCATCTCAGTGCGATAGGCTTGGCCATAAGTCATCGACGTGACATTCCAGATGTCTTCGCGGGTGATGTCCTGGCCGGGCAGAATGGATGGCCCCCAGCGCACACCGGGCGACAAGGCAATATCAGCCTCACGCTCTGAAATAAGCGCGTCACAGATGAGGTCATCCCACGTGCCGTTGAAGTTGCCCCGACGATAGAGCATCTGGTCATCAGCGGTGCGGCCGATCACCTCTGACAAAGCAGCGGCAAACGGTGCGCGCTGCTCATCGATTAGGGCGCTGACTTCCGCGTCCGGTGTAATGACATCGGAGAAGATCGGGATCAGCTTGTGGCGGAAGCCCATCATGCGGCCTTCGCGCACGTCCAAATCAATACGGCTGACGAACTTGCCGTTGGAGCCGGACGCAACGATGATGGTATCACCGACAAGCACCGGCTCAGGCAGGGCATCATGGGTGTGACCGGACAGAATGACGTCGATGCCTGTGACCTTGCTGGCCATCTGTTTGTCGACATCAAAGCCATTATGGCTCAAGCACACGACCAGCTCAGCACCAGACGCGCGAACCTCATCGACCATTTCCTGCATGCGCTGATCGCGGATACCGAAAGAGTATTCCGGGAACATCCAACCGGGATTGGCGATCGGCATATAGGGGAACGCCTGGCCGATAACGGCAACTTTCACGCCACCGCGCTCAAAGAACTGGTAGGGCGGGAACAGCTCTGCAGGCTCATCCCATTCGGCGTCAAAAATGTTTTGTCCCAAGGCCGCGAACGGCAGGCCTTCTACAATTTCAGCCACCCGGTCCGAGCCCAGCGTGAACTCCCAGTGGAATGTCATGGCATCGGGCTTCAGCGCATTCATCACATTGACCATGTCCTGGCCTTCGGTGTGATAACAGGTGTAGCTGCCATGCCAGGTGTCACCACCATCCAGCAGCAGCGCATCGGGACGGTCCGCACGAATGGCGTTGATGACGGTTGCAACACGGTCTAGGCCGCCGACCTTGCCATAGCCATTGGCAAGTGCGCTGAAGTCATCATAGGTCAACGCGTACGCAGACGGCGAACCATCTTCAATGCCGTAGAGTTTGCGGAAATCAGCACCGGTGATGTGGGGCACCGCGCCACGATTGCTACCAACACCAATATTGACGGATGGCTCGCGGAAATAGATTGGTTTCAGCTGCGCGTGAATGTCGGTCACATGGATCAAAGACACATTGCCGAACGTATCAAAATTCAGAAGTTGATCTTGGGTAAGCGCCTGCTGAGCGGCAACCTTGGCCCAATTTCCAAATCCGGAAACGCCGTAAAGCGCAGCAGCCGCCATACTGGTTTGTAAAAAATCGCGGCGAGAAACCATGTGCAACTCCGATACGCAATCACATATGCGTATTTTTGAATGATTATTTGAAGGAAGCAGCCCCTTCCATCGACTGGAAGGGGCTGGATCTATTAGTTTCGGACCGAAGGCCCTTCAATGCTCAGGCCATTGCCGCGAGATGCAACATAAAGCTCCAGAGCAATGAATTCTTGGCTGCCTGGGTTATAGGTTTCAGCGCGGGTGTCACGCACGCAGCCTTTGAAGCGAGAATGGACACCACTCAGTTTCGTGTCTTTCAAGCGATAGACAGGGAAACCGTTTGTCTGGCCTTGGCTCAAATGGTCGGCACGGATCATCATGCCATAGCTGTTTTCGTGACAGTTGGCACAGGAAAGCTCCAACTGGCCGGTGCGTGTGTAGTACAGCTCTTTGCCAAGTTCCCAAGTGGATTGGGCCGGGCCGTCAATTGCAACATCAACCTGCATACCGCGCGAGACGGATGCCAAAGCGGCTTCCATGTAGATTGCCGGCTCCTTGTCATAGCCCCAAGCTTCTGCACCCATACGCTCGGTGCGGCACTCGTTCATCTGCATTTGCAATGTCTGAACAGTGCCGGCAGCCTCGTCCCATTTCGGATAGGTTGGCTTAACACCGGCCATGCTGGCGATGTCGTTATGGCATGACGCGCAAGACTTGCCCTCACTACCTTCAGCCGTTTCCCACGTCTCCATGGCACTTTCAACAAAGATCATGCCCGGATTGTCGAAGTCGTCAGCCTGCATGGCGCGTGTTTCATCGCCACGAAATAGCCAACCGGACATCACTTCATCCACAGCACCTGAAATATGCTCGGGCGCGGCAGTACGGGTAACGATTTCTATCTCACCGTTAATGACCAAGTTGTCATCTACCGGGTCCGCCAACACAGCACCGGTTGAAAGTAGCGTCACCAAAATGGCGCTGGTCAATCTCTTCATGATGTCCCTCCCAAGACGTAGAATTTAGCCGATAGCGATTTCTTTGGTGTCGGTGTAGACCGACCCATCATCGTCATACCAAGTGAATGTGAACTCACCGGCTTCCGGTACGATGGCTTCGAATTCGAAATACGGGTTTGTCGAAATTGCCGGCTCCATGGCCACATCAACAACGTTTTCGCCGTTGAAATCGCATGTGAAACGGTTGATGATCGAACGCGGGATCACGTTGCCGTCGCCGTCTTTGCGCTGGCCGGATTCCATTTTGTGGCTGATCAGCGTTTTGATAGTAATAGCTTCACCAGCAGCTGCCTTTTTGGGCACTTTTACGCGGGGCTTTGCATCAGATGCCATGATCGTATCTCCTTGTTACCTTAGCCGCCGCAGCCGCCGATTGTTACTTTGACGGTGCTTGACGCCTTCACAAACGAGCCGTCTTCCAGCTTCGCGATAGCGACAACGTCTTGCGTGCCCGCCAAACGGATGCGTGTAGAAGCTGCGCGTGAACCGGCAAGCTTGCCGAATTTGAATGACGCAACACCTGGTGTCGGGTTGCCCATCGCAAGCACCATGATTTCAGATGCAGATGCCGAAGACACTTCGATCGGCACTGTGTTGCCGTTTTCAGCAATCTCGGGGGCGATCAATTCAATATCACCGGTACCAACTTCTGCGCCGCCGGTGAATTGTGCGATCATTTCGTCGCCGGTTGCCGCCTGTGCGCGCGACCATGGCAGGCCAGCGGCAACAACCGCACCGGCACCAATGACCATTACACTTCGTCTTGTAAACAACATGGATGTATCTCCTTTATCCTTGACAGGACCAATTACTCTTTGAGGGTGGCGAGGTAAGCGACCACATCTTCGATTTGTTGAGCGCTCAGCAGCGGGCCGAAGGTGTCGTCTGCAGCCTTGCCGGTGTAGGCGTTACCTGGGCGAATGAAGCCTTCGGTCTTGTAAAAAGAAGGCATCATGCTGTCTTCAAACATCACCTTGGCGTTCGCAACAATGCCGCGCAATTCGGCTTCCGACCAACGGTCGCCCGCGCCATCCAACATTGGCCCGATCTCGCCCTGGAAAGGGACGTCAGACATTGCAGATACCTGATGGCAAGCAACGCAGTTGCCCTGCCCTTTGTCACCGATGATGACGCGGCCATTGGCAGCATCGCCTGGCTTGCCGGAAAGCGATTGCTCCACGGCCCCATCCACATAGGCGACATTCATCGGTTTGATTTCTTCGGCATATGCCGCCTGAACAACCAACAGGGTCGCCGCCGCAGCTAAAATTGAGTTTTTCATGCGTCCTCCCAAACACTTGCCTGCGACCACCTAGCGCAGGAAAAACGGAAAACGCAACAATAAATTCAAAAAATCGAATAATCCTATTTGACTATTGAAAGTGGCAGCCTATTTTCAACTAGTCTTTCTGTTGATCCAGCATACGTGCATGATATCGCTGGAAATTTTCCTCTCCATCATACCCTTTTTCCACTACCCAATTGAGCATATTGAAGGTGGTGTGCTTGCCAAATGCGCCGGGCATCGTGGCAACTGCCGCCTGGGCCGCCGTTTGCCCGTCAGCGACCTCTTCGGGCAAAAACAGAATCATGGGCGTGAATAATGCGCCCCATTTTTTGACCATGTCCTTTTCGGGCACAGCGGTGCCATCAAAGTCGGTCACTTCGACATCGCCGAACATGTTGATCTGCACAACGAAGAAATTTTCCTCGATATACGAGGCAATATTGTCGACCGGAAAAACCTCCTCATGCATCTTCTTGCAGTAGATGCAGCCACGCTGCTCGATAATGACCATCAAGCGCTTGCCTTCGGCGTTGGCCTCTTCGAGATCCTCGGACAGGTCCTTGAATGTGTCGCGCATCCACGGTGCCTTGTGCAGGCCATCATCGCCAATTTCAGCCGACATCGCCGGGGCGATCAGCGCACAAATTGCAAACAATGCGATAAGCAGCTTATTCATGGGTTATTCCTCCACTATCCGATTTCGCTGAAAACAGGCATGACTTCCAGCATCCACTGGGCGATGTAGTTGATAGAATTGGTTGCGATCAGCAGTCCAAAAACAATCAGCAGACCGCCCATCATCTTCTCAATCTTGCCGAGGTGCCGGCGAAACCGTGACATCCAGCGCATGAATGGCCCGATAAACAGTGCTGCGAGCACAAAGGGCGCGGTCATGCCCACGCCATAGACAAACAGCAGGCCGGCGCCTTGCCAGGCTGTGTCTGAGCCAGCAGCCATGAACAAGATTGCCGCCAAGACCGGCCCGACACACGGCGTCCAGCCGAAGGCAAATGCCAAGCCGATCACATAGGCACCGACAAGGCTGACATTGGACGTAGCACCCGCATCCGCACGCAGCTGCCGATACAGGATCGGAATTCTGATCACGCCTAAAAAGTGTAACCCCATCGCAATGATGATGGCGGCTGCAAGCCACCGAAGGATATCAAAATACTCGCGCAGCGCCTGACCGAAGGCCGAAGCCGCAGCACCCAAGCCCATAAAAACGGTGATCACCCCGGCCGCGAAGAAACAGGCCGCCAAAAAGGCGCGCAGCCGCACTTTAGCGTCAATTTCAGCATCGGCGGTGATCTGGTTCATCCCGATACCGGCCAGATAGCTCAGATAAAACGGGACGATTGGCAGAATACATGGCGACAGGAACGACAGGAGGCCGGCGAGTGCGGCACCTGTGAAGGTGATATCCAACATTGCAGAGCCCCCCGATCTCCCTTATACATATTCATATTATTTTATCTGTTATGCATGGTCAATTCAGCATGTTCCTACGCAGCATCATACTTTGTGCCGTCATGCTCGCGGCTTCACTCGGTTATGCCGCGCCGCGCGTGACGCTGATTATGGTGGAGGAAAAAGGGTGCATGTGGTGCGCGCGATGGAACGCGGAGATCGCAGACATTTATCCCAAAACGCCGGAGGGCGCTGCGGCTCCCCTGAGGCGGTTGGACATAAGGGAAAAACGGCCCGACGATATCACGTTCCAGCGGCCACTGACATTCACGCCGACATTTGTGCTGGTGGTGGAGGGCAAAGAGGTGTCGCGCATCGAAGGCTATCCGGGCGAGGACTTCTTCTGGGGCCTACTAGGCCAAATGCTAGCCAATGCCAGCATTGAAGTGTCGCTGTAGCTGCGCTACATGAGGCTGAGATTCTGGCCAATTGGCCCAAGCAATATGTGAGAAAGCGATGGGACTGCCTGTATTTGACACAAATATGTGTGCCGAAGACATGGACAAAATGGCAGAAAATGCCTTGGAGGCCGCTAATTTTCTCAAAGCTATCAGCCACGAAGGCCGGTTGATGATCCTGTGCCATCTGGCGTCCGGCGAGAAATCCGTCACCGAATTGGAGACACTTATTTCGGCTCGGCAAGCGGCTGTGTCTCAGCAGCTTTCCCGGCTGCGGCTTGAAGGGCTGGTGATACCGCGGCGCGACGGCAAAGCCATCTACTACAGACTGGCGGATGATCGCGCCAAGCAAATCATCGAAGTCGTTTATGATATTTTCTGCAGTCGCAGCTAATCCGATGTTGGCGTTTTTCGCAGCCACGTTGACGAGTTCCGATCCGTGAATGAGTGGATTTCCGATGCCGGCATTGTCGGCTTGGTTGGCTTGCTCGGCGGCGTTCTGCTCGGTTTAGCTGCGCGGCTTGGTCGCTTCTGTACGCTCGGGGCGATTGAAGACCTCTACTATGGCGAAAGCTCTTTGCGATTGCGCATGTGGGGCATCGCAATCGGCGTTGCTGTCATCGGCACGTTTGGGCTTTCAATGCTGGGCGCACTGGACCTGACCCAAACGCTCTATCTGGGTCGCGGCTGGAACCCGCTGGCCAGCATCATCGGCGGCCTTATGTTCGGCTATGGCATGGCATTGGCCGGCAATTGCGGCTACGGCGCTCTTGCACGGGTGGGCGGCGGCGATCTTCGGTCGCTGCTGATTGTTCTCATTATGGGGGTATTTGCCTATATGGCGCTTGGCGGCCCGCTGTCCTCGTTGCGCCTGGCTATATTTGACGCGCCCGATCAAAACATCCAATCGCAATCCTATGCTCACCTATTGGCGCAAGTCAGCGGGATGGGCGTTGAAATCAGCGGTATGATCATCGGCGCTGCAATTCTCGTGCTGACGCTAACACATGCAAAGCTTCGGCGCGAACCGAGCTATATCTTTTGGGGCGCTGTGGCGGGATTTGCAATTTTGACAGGATGGGTGGGCACACAATGGGTGGCTGACCATGGTTTTGACGCAACGCCGGTGGTGTCGCACACGTTTTCAGCACCATTGGGTGAAACGATCATCTATCTGAT
Source organism: Ahrensia sp. (assembly GCA_049682915.1). Classification (GTDB taxonomy): domain Bacteria; phylum Pseudomonadota; class Alphaproteobacteria; order Rhizobiales; family Rhizobiaceae; genus JBCDLI01. The sequence goes on from JBAUIL010000247.1 coordinate 18,064, forward strand.
GTCATCGTCCGGCAATTCGGTCAGCTTCGGAACCGGGTCCGTTGCAGGCATTGTTTTAGGTGCTTTCGTTGGCAGCTTGATCAAAGGTCACTTCCGCTGGGAAGCATGTGATGATCCGCGCGAACTGCGCAGGCAAATAGTTGGTGCCGCGCTGATGGGCATTGGTGCAGTGGTCGCGGTTGGCTGCAGTATCGGCCAAGGCCTTTCCGCTTTTTCCGTTCTCGCGCTGAGCGCGCCGATTACACTGTTTTTCATTCTTGTGGGCGCAGCGATCGGCCTGCGCCAACTGATTGTCGGCTTCGGTCCCTCGGTGTGACTGGCGCACACAAACTCAGCCTGTTGATCCAACTTTCGTCGCTGATAGTTCCTGCCAGGCTTCGTGTTGAGACAGGAACACACGACCATTCAGATCCGAGATGAAGTGTGAGCGCTGAAGCCGGTCCATGACCGGGCCTTTGACTTCCGACAGGTGCAAGCCGACATGCATGTCGCCAAGCCGCGCATTGATTGCCTCAAGGCTTTCCAGCGCGGAATAATCCACCTCGTTGACCGCGGAGAACATCAAAATCACATGGCGGATAGAGCATCCATCGGTGACCCGTTTCTGAATGAGATCTTCCAGAAAGCGCGCATTGGCGAAATACAGGCTTTCATCCACGCGCAAGGTGAGAACCGTCGGCACTGTTTCCACCGTGTGACGGTGAATATTGCGGAAATGCTCGGTTCCGGGCACGAGACCAACCTCAGCCACATGCGGGCGTGACGTTTTATAGAGGTGCAAGAGCACCGAAATTGCCACACCGGAGGCAACACCGATTTCAACGCCCAAGCCCAGTGTCAGAAGAACGGTAACTGCAACCGCTGTAAAATCCGCACGGCTGTAGGCCCATGTTTTCTGCAAGATGGACAGATCGACCAGGCTGAGCACGGCAACAATGATGGTGGCTGCCAGCGTCGCGTTGGGCAAAAAATATACCAACGGCGTCAAGCCGATCGCAGCAATCGCAAGTCCAGCTGCGGTAAAGGCACCAGCAGCGGGTGTTTGCGCGCCTGCATCGAAATTGACCACCGAGCGCGAAAAGCCGCCAGTGACCGGATAACCACCGGTGAAGGCCGCACCAAGATTGGCTGCGCCCAGCGCGATCAGTTCCTGGTCAGGGTCAATGCGCTGGCGCTTCTTGGCAGCCAGTGTCTGCGCGACGGAAACGGATTCCACAAAGCCAATCACCGAAATCAAAATGGCCGGCATCACAAGCGCGCCCAACAGGTCCGGCGAGAAACCGGGCATGGTTAGCGGTGGCAGGCTGCGCGGCACATCGCCGACGATTTTGACCCCCTGGTCAGCCAACCCGAACAGCCAGACCGCCACTGTGGTTGCGACCACGGCGGCCACCGGCCCTGCCTTCGTCAATACATCGGCAAGCAACGGGCTTGCGCCCAGACTGCGCAGGGTTGGTTTGAGGTTTTTGCGCACCCAAAACAAAAATGCTGTGGCGCTGACACCAATGACTAGGGTGATCCAGTTCACTTCGTTGAGATGAGCCGCAATTGAGCTCAGCATTTCTGGCAATGTGTGCCCCTGCGCGCTGACGCCGAGGATATGCTTTAACTGGCTGGTTGCGATGAGAATGCCGGACGCGGTGATGAAGCCCGCAATGACCGGATGGCTCAAGAAATTAGCGAGAAAGCCTAGGCGCAATACGCCCATCAAAAGCAAAAGACCGCCCGAAAGGAAAGCCAGTGTCAACGCGGCGACCGCGTAGCCTGCGGTACCCTGTTCGGCCACCTGCCCGATTGCCGATGCCGTCAACAAGGAGACAACCGCAACGGGGCCGACAGCCAGTGCCCGGCTTGTGCCAAAGATTGCGTATAAAATGATCGGCGCGATTGACGCGTAAATGCCCGCCTCGGGCGGCAATCCCGCCAACAATGCATAGGCCAGTGATTGCGGGATCAGCATGATGGTGACGATTACCGCTGCGATCAAATCATTGGAAAAAGCGGTTTTGTCGTAGGTGCGGCCCCAATCAAGGATCGGGAAATACTGGCTTAGGCGTGGCATGGACGTATCGCAATGGTCAGGAAATCCGAGGGCGAAGCGCCCTGCGGTTAACGGGTGAGTGTCAGACCTTTCGGGTCTATGGGGTGCGACAGGGCGGTTCGGGCGCCCCGTCGCTGCTGCCAGGCAGCATTTATTCGGCGGCGACTTTCAGCTGCACCGGCTTTGCCATCCATTCTTTGCCTTTGAGCATGGCTTGCCAGTAAATCGGCGGCAGCATTTTTTCTTTCAGAAACCAGGCGGCACGGGTCGGCTTGGTGCCGTCGAGTGCCCAAGTCGGGAAGGAAGGTTGAAGAACTCCGCCATAGCCAAACTCGGCGAGCACGATTTTGCCGCGCTCAACGGTCAACGGGCATGAGCCGTAACCATCGTACGCCGCAGTCGGCGACCGGCCCGCAATATCGGCAACAATGTTTTCGGCGACTGTTGGTGCCTGCTTGCGTGCGGCGGCGGCTGTCTTGGCGTTCGGCGCATTCATCACATCGCCCAACGACCAAATATTTTCGTGGGTTTTGTGACGCAGTGTTGCCTGATCCACATCGACCCACCCTGCCGCATCGGCCAGTGGTGAAACACGAATGAAATCTGGGGCTTTCTGCGGCGGGCAGACATGCATCATGTCAAATTCTACAGTGACCGTCTCCGGGTCCGTATCGGGTTTGGCCACTTTGAAGGTTGCTTTCTTCGCGGCACCATCAACCGAAATCAGGTTGTGGAAGAAGTTGAGCGACGCGTCGTATTTTTCAATATATTTCATCAAGGCAGGGACATAGTCCTTCACCCCGAACAGCACGCCACCGGCATTCATAAACTGAATATCGATGTTGTTGAGCACGCCGCGGCGGTGCCAGGCGTCACCGGATAGATACATCGCTTTTTGGGGCGCGCCGGCACATTTGATCGGCATGGGCGGCTGGGTAAACAGCGCGCGGCCACTTTTCATGTTTTGTACCAGTTCCCACGTGTAAGGCGCTAAATCATAACGGTAATTGGACGTTACACCATTGCGACCCAGGGTCTCTTCAAGCCCTTCGACAGCATCCCAATCCAGCTTCAGGCCGGGGCACACAACAAGGCGGTCATATTTGACCACACGACATCCATCGAGCACCACGGCATTGTTGCCGGGCTCGAACGC
>JBAUIL010000248.1:0-4964 GCA_049682915.1 Ahrensia sp.
TGGGCGCATTTCACCGCGGAAAAAGGCCTGCTGGAAAATGGCGACTTGGAAGAAGCGCTTAACGCTGCCAACCAGATTGGCGATGACACCATACAGCGCCGCACCCAAGGCTATGTCGTGCCTGAAAGTTTCAGCCATGGCACGTCAGAGCAGCGCCGCACTTGGTTCAGTCGGGGTTTTGAACAAGGTCGCTTTGAAGCCTGTGACACGTTTAATGGTCCTGTTTAAGTCTTGAGTGGCGTCAAAGAAACGGAGCTTTACGCGCCGGTAAAAGCCTTGCTTGAAAGTCAGGGCTACGAGGTCAAAGCCGAGATTGGCCCTGCTGATGTGATGGCGGTGCGTGGTGATGAGGCACCGGTGATCGTCGAGCTAAAAACCGGCTTCACGCTAACGCTTGTGCATCAGGCGATCGACCGCTTGGCGGTGACGGAAACCGTTTATGTCGCCGTGCCCCGCCAAACGGGCAAAGCCGCGTGGACCGCTATCAAGAACAATACCAAACTATGCCGCCGCCTTGGCCTTGGCTTCATCACGGTGCGGCTGAGTGATGGGTTTTGTGAGGTCCACTGTGACCCGGTGCCCTACACGCCGCGCAAATCCAAACCAAAAACCGCGCGGCTGTTGCGTGAATTTGCCAAGCGTGAAGGTGACCCGAACAAAGGCGGCACGACGCGCACCACCATCATCACCGCCTACCGGCAGGACGCCACAAAAATCGCGGATTTTTTGCGCAAGCACGGCCCGACAAAAGCGTCCGTCGTCGCCAAACAAACCGGCATTGAAAGAGCGCGTGAAATCATGGCCGCTGATCATTATGGCTGGTTTGAGAAGGTTGAGCGCGGGGTGTATGGGCTGCGGGCGGAGGCAGGCTAGCTCCCCTTCGTCTCCACCTCCACCGGTGTCCGCATAATAATTTCGCGGTGCGGGAAGGGGATGTTGATGTTGTTGGCGTCAAATGTGTCCCACAGCGCCAGCAGCACCTGGCCGCGCACATTGGTCAAGCCCTCTTGCGGATCGGTGATCCAAAACCGGAGTTTGAAGTCGAGTGACGATTCGCCAAACGCTGTCATCCAGCACACCGGCGCTTTGTCAGTGAGCACGCGCGGCACGCCTTTAGCGGCTTCAATCGCCAGCTTTGTCACTTCATGCGGGTTACTGTCGTAAGACACCCCAAAGTCCACATCCAGCCGCACCAGCTTGTCGGAAAACGACCAGTTGACCACCTGCTGGGTGATCAAATCCTCGTTCGGGATCAGATATTCACGCCCGTCGCGGGTGATCACGGACACAAAGCGTGCGCGCAATTCGCGGATCCAGCCGAATGTGTCACCCAACTGGATGGTATCGCCCGGCTTGATGGATTTATCGGCCAAAATAATGACGCCGGAAATAAAGTTCGACACGATCTTCTGCAGGCCAAAGCCCAGCCCGACACCGACCGCGCCGGAGAAAACGGTTAGCGCCGTCAGGTCCAGGCCAGTGGCCGAAAGCGCCATCAGGCCCGCCAGCACAATCAGACTTATTTTGACAACTTTGCCGGCCAGCACTTTGAACGAGGGCGACAGATCATCGAGCCGGTTGATGCGATTGTCGAGGAAATTGCCCAGCAGGCTGGCAAGCCACAAAAATGCCGTGGTAACCACAACGACCCGCAACACAAACAGGGCAGACAGGCGAAAATCGCCCAGATTGACCGCCGCTGCATCCAGCGACGCCGCGACATCGCCGCGCACGCCCAGCACACCAAGCGCGACATAGGTGAAAATCCCGATGGAGATAAGCCGTGACACGGCGCGGCTGCGAATAATGCGGCCCAGCACCGCGCTGGCAAACCACGCAATCGCCAATGTCAGCGCAACTGACAGGATGTAGGTCCGGCTAGGCCAGGAATACGCAAGCACGACCCACCGGGCGATCGCCAGCAGCGCAATGAACAGCAACTGGTCGATGCGCCGCATCACGGCGATCAGGAGGCGCAATAGGCCAGGATTGCCTTTAATACCGCGCGCCCAGCCCTCCAATTGGGCTTCCACGCGCGATGCCATCAACCAACTGACACCGTAGCAGCCGATGATGATCAGCAATTGGTACAGTGCCCACGGCGCAGAAAAATAGCCGATCAGATCACCGGCTTGCTGGCTGACCCGACCGGTCACTTCGCTGATAAATTGGTCCATGCGCTGATGTTAATGCACATCGGCGCAAGCGCAAGCTGATTGGGATTTTTATCCGTGCTTGTGCTTTAAGATCAGGTCTTTGAACCGCAGGAACAAATAATGGCTGTCCTGCGGACCGGGCGATGCCTCAGGGTGATGCTGAACGGAAAACACTGGCTTGCCGTCTAGCGCCAAGCCGCAATTTGTGCCGTCAAAGAGTGACACATGGGTTTCGGTCACACCGTTTGGCAGAGAGCCGCTGTCGACCGCGAAGCCATGGTTCATCGACACGATTTCCACCTTGCCGGTTGTATGGTCTTTTACCGGGTGGTTGGCGCCATGGTGGCCTTGGTGCATTTTGACGGTCTTTGCGCCCAGCGCCAAAGCCAGCATCTGGTGGCCCAGACAAATGCCAAACACGGGCACGCCACTGTCGACCAGTTTCTGAATGGTCGGCACCGCATATTCGCCGGTGGCCGCCGGGTCGCCGGGACCGTTGGACAGGAATATGCCGTCCGGCTTTTGCGCCAGCACGTCATCAGCGCACGTGTGGGCGGGCATGATGGTCACCTTTGCGCCGAGCCCGGCCATCAGGCGCAAAATATTGCGTTTAACGCCGAAATCCAAAGCCACAATGTGCATGGCGTGGTCGTCATTGGCGCCATAGCCATCGTTCCACACCCAGGGCTTCTCCGACCATTGGGCGCTGTTGGCGGATGTCACATCCTTGGCCATGTCCGCGCCTTCAACGCCAGCCCAGGACACGGCGCGTTTTGCCAGCGCGTCGATATCAAAATTGCCGGTGGGATCATGGGCGATGACGGCGTTTGCCATGCCGTTTTCACGGATATGGGCGGTTAGCGCGCGGGTGTCGACGCCCGCCAGCGCGATGATGCCGCGCGCCTTCAGCCAATTGTCCAAATGCTCCTGCTGGCGGTAATTGGACGGTGTGCTGATGTCGGCTTTGAAAACCGCGCCAACCGCACCCGCTTTGTTTTCCGGTGTCAGGTCTTCAATGTCATCATTATTGGTGCCGACATTGCCGATATGCGGAAAGGTGAAGGTGACGATCTGGCCCGCATAGGAGGGATCGGTCAGAATTTCCTGATAGCCGGTCAGCGCGGTGTTGAAACAAACTTCAGCCTCAACCGAGCCGGTGGCACCGAAACCGCGACCCTTTAGCACTGTACCATCGGCCAGTACCAAAACGGCTGTGGCAATTTCCTGCGTCCAAGGGGCAGGTTGCGTTGCATTTGTTTCAGGCATGGCTGTAGGCTGCTGCATGGCAGGTATTCCACTTTTTTGCGGCTCGATGTTTGCTAGAATGTCTCAAAACACTATATAGGCCCCAAACGCAACCACTCGAACGAATTCAACCACAAGAGCGGAACTGCTGTTGTCGACGTCTACGGGTGCGACAAAGCGGACTTTGGTATTGTGAGAGGTATTTATTGTTTATTAACAGTATCTTGTCCGGTTTCGATTGTGCTTGCATCGATCAAATAGCAGCGCTAAATTGATAGAAACACTCGGAGTTTTATGAATGCGTGACGCAATTCTGGACGCACTCTCGACAGCCCAGAAATCCCAAGACAAATGCCGCATTTCAACCTTGCGGTTGATCAGTGCTGCTGTGAAGGACCGGGATATCGCGCACCGCGCCGCGGGCAAAGACCCTGTCAGCGAAGCAGAAATCCTTGAAATCCTGCAAAAAATGGTCAAGCAGCGTGAAGAAAGTGCTGCGACCTATGAGGATGCGGGACGCTTGGAACTGGCCGAACAGGAGCGCCGCGAATCAGCGGTCATCAGCGAGTTTCTGCCCGAGCAATTATGCGAAGAAGAAACCCGTGCGGCATGCGCCCATGTGGTGGAAGAAACAGGCGCGGAAGGCCTGCGCGACATCAGCCGGTGCATGAACACGCTGAAGACGAAGTATCCCGGCCAGATGGATTTCTCCAAAGCCTCGGGCATCGTCAAAAACATGCTGCGCTAAGCGTCAGCCAAAAGCCAAAGTCCACAATACAGGCAGCAAAATCGCTGTGGCCACGGCGTTCAGCCCCATGGCAATGCCCGCAAATGCACCGGCGGTTTCATTGACTTGAAGCGCCCGCGCGGTGCCGATGCCGTGCGATGCGGTGCCCATGGCAAAGCCGCGCGCACCCCAATCCTTCACACCTACCAGTGTCAGCACCAATGGCCCGAACGCCGCGCCGACAATGCCCGTCAAAATCACAAGAACGGCAGTGAGCGACGGCAGGCCGCCAAGCGCTTCGGTAATGCCCATGGCAATCGGTGCAGTGACCGATTTTGGCGCAATTGCCAGCGCAATGTCATTGCCCGCACCCATCAAGCGCACCATCACCACCGCACTGACCGCCGCAAAAGCAGACCCGACGGCGAGGCTGACCGCAATCGCCAGCGCATTGCGCCGCACCTTGGCAAATTGCCGGTATAGCGGTACTGCCAGGCAAACGGTGGCCGGACCAAGCAGAAAGTGCACAAACTGCGCGCCCTCGAAAAATGTCTTATAGTCCGTGCCGGTCACCCACAGCATCGTCACCAGCATTGCGACCGCCAGCATGACGGGGTTGAGCAGCGGGTTGCGCCCCGCCTTGCGATAGATGAAATCGCCGATCTGATATGCAACCAGTGTCAGTGTCAGGTGCAGCAATGGCGAGGCAGAAAGATATACCCACACATCGCGGAGGTTTTCGGGCTGATCAGGCATCACGCGTCATCCTCCGCCTGGCGTTTCGAGAGCCATTGCATAACCAGCCCGGTAATGGCGATGGTCGCAAGCGTGGAGAC
>JBAUIL010000249.1:0-4546 GCA_049682915.1 Ahrensia sp.
ACCAGATCGCCATCGCCCGCTTCCTCCATCGCCTTCAATGTCGCCACGCCGACTGCGGCGTTGCCATGGGCTTTGTGAACCTCAGTAATACCGGTATGGGCAAAGATATCGCCGATTTTGCCGATGGCGATGACCTTGTGGCCGCTGTCTTCAATACGGTTCAAAAGTGTCGGCTGCGACGGAGGAATGGCAAAATCGCGACGGTTGCCGGTGCGCTCAAAGTCTGCGACTGAGGAGCCGACAAAAGGACGAGCAATGACCCGGCCAATGTTCAACGCGTCGGTGTGGATCTTAGCACTTTCGCACAGATCATACAGCCTTTGCAGGCCAAAGTGCTCTTCATGGGCGGCGATTTGCAGCACGGAGTCGGTTGAGGTGTAAAAGATCGGCAAGCCGGTCTTGATATGGTCTTCGCCCAGCGCAGTCAGAATGTCAGTGCCTGACGCGTGATAATTACCCAACGAGCCCTCGATACCGGCATCAGCGTAGATCGCTTCCAACAAGGCTTGCGGCATGGCTGGGATGGTGTGCGGGAAGTAACCCCAATCAAAAGTGACGGGATAGCCTGCAATCTCCCAATGGCCGGACGGCGTGTCTTTGCCTTTTGAGATTTCGCTGGCCGCGCCGAAAAAAGCGCCCCTCTCACACGCTGGCATTGGTATTTCCGGCCTTACACCACTGGCCATGTCAAGCGCATCAAACAGGCCAAGCGCGGCTAAGTTCAGCAGCATCAGGGGTCCTTGGCGCAGGCCCGGCTTGTCGCCCTCGCCGCGCGCGCACGCAGCCATGATATTGCCCAGCGTGTTTGATCCGATATCGCCAAAGGCTTCTGCATCGGGCGCGCCGCCCACACCGAACGAATCCATCACGATCAAAATTGCCCGCGCCATGCAGCCGTTTCCTCTTGGTGTTTTGTTAACCCCGTCTTGAAGCAATATCGGTTAGATACACCGACAATACAACGCCCGCACCGGGGCAAGCGGAGTGCTTGATGCGACAATCATCTCATATTTCGGCATTAGCAATGGCAGGGCTGATTGCTTCAACGGCTTTGAGCGCAACGCATGCCATGGCTGATGAGGCGTGGCGCGCGCAAAATCCGATCTTCGTGATCGGTGTGGCGCGTGACAGCTCCGCCCCGCGCGGTGCCGAACAGTATGAACGCTTCCGGCGCGTAGTGGAACAAGCCATCAATATGCCTGTCGACATATTTGTCGGCGCCAATCTCGCATCACTGATTGATGCCCATGCCAGCGGACGGGTGGACTACGCTGCGATGCCATTGCTTGGCTACTACACCGCCAACTCACTGTGTGACTGCTCGGAGCCATTGGTTGCCCCCACTACCGAGGATGGCGCAACCGGCATTCGCTCGGTCTTGTTGGTAAAACCTGGCACAGTGAACAGGATTGGTGATCTGTCCGGGCGAACAATTGCCTATGGTCCCGCGGCTAGTCTGCACGGTTCACTGGTGCCACAAGTGGAATTTCTCTTCGACGGCAAGCCGTTGATGCAATCGGGCTTATCGCTGGTTGAGACAGATAGTTTTGAGGCGACACTGGCGCTGCTCAATGCCGGTGAAGCTGATGCCGCGTTCGGCTGGTCCTATGCCAACGCGAATACAACTGCGACCTTTGACGACAGTTTCGCAACCCGCGCCAAGCAAAGCTATAACATGGACTTGGTGCCACTGTGGGAGTCTCAAGCCCTGCCCTTGGGGCCCCACCTCATCGGGCGTGATGTGCCCGATAGCATCAAGCGGGCTCTGCGCGAGACGATGCTTTCACTGCACACTCAACACCCCTTAGCGTTTGATGAGATTTCACCCCAACTGGCCGGACCGTTGCGGAGCGTCAACGCATTTGAGTATCGCGAAGCCCTGACCATCATCGATCAGGCTCAGCCGCGATAGATAGCTCTTTGATTGTGACGCCGCCCCATAAAAAAAGCACCGCCTTTCCGGCGGTGCTTTTGTGGTGTTGGTTTGCTACTGGCCTTAGCAGTCGGTGCAATCGACTGTGTCGGAAAGGCGCGGGCGCAGATAGTAGGTCTCGTCCATATTGATCAAGCCACCTGATGGCGTTGTCCAAGTCACGATCGGTTTGTAGTCCAGGTCTGTCCGTGACTGTACGATGAACGTACCGGGAATGCGCAGCCGTGAGGGAATATTGACAATTTGCCCCACGGGCAAAGGCCGTGAAAAGGCGCCATTGCGATAGCGGCCGGACCAAGCCACACGCGCGGCGGCTGTCGGATTATTGTCGATCTGGATCCCGACCATCGTAATGGTTGGGCTGGTTTCCTGATAGGGGAACAAAAGCGCTTCACCGATTTCAGCAATCGCCGTTAGCTCGGCGCGGGTAATGTCCTCCTGCTGGGTGATCAAGTCGCCAACCATGGACGCCGTCTTGCCGACGTTTTTGTTAGTCTGCAAACCGCCCGAGATTTCCACGCTGCCCAGATAGAGCGCCAGCATGACCGGAAAGATAAGTGCGAACTCAACCGCTGCCACACCTTTGGCGTCACGTGTAAAGCGTTTGAAGGGGGTGCGAAGGCGTGAAAAGAGTGTCTTGTTTGTCATAACGCTATCCTGCCATGTTCTCAATTAAGGCTCGTTACGCCATGTGTGGGTTGAATAGATAAGCACATTGCCGCTGTCCAAATTGGACAGATATGCCTTCATGAAGTCCGTGAACACCGGCCACTCATAGACAACCCGCATTGAGTTGATCGTGCCGCGACCGCCAGGTGTGTAACGGAAGCCGGATGTATCGACGACGCCAGCCGATGAATAAGGAATGGATGTAGGCACGTCTGAATAGCGCGCATATTCACGCACATCGACTGACAATTCGGGACAACCTGGCGGCATCATGACCGTCAACTCATTGCACAACAAGTCGCGGAACTGTGCTGCATTGACGGATGTCGGGTCCAACTGGCCGGTCCGTAGGTCTCGTGCTATCCGGTCTGTTGCATTCGCCATCACTTGTTGCGCTGTAAATGACAGCGACGTTTCGATGATGGCAAAAATGGTCAACAGGAATGGAAAGACCAGAATGGCAAATTCAATTGCCGCAACGCCGCTTTCGTCCTTGACGAAACGCTTGCGACGTATCTTTCCCATGGTTTTGATCATTGATCGGCTCCTGCTCAGGCAAATAGATTATTGCCCACATTGGCAGATAAGCCTTACGAAACCGTTCAACGGACATTTTGGATTTTAACAAACTGCCCCTGACTGGGATTACCCACCCCGCAAACAAAAACAGCGCACCCGTGCGGCGCGCTGTTTTTTCGTATGACCGGTTCTCTAAATGAGATGATTAGCTATCGTCATCGCCGGCACTATTAGCCTCAGCGGTCGCACGAATTGACTGGGTTTCAGCCTCGGTCAGATAGGCGCGCTCGCAGAACGGCTTACATGACAATGTTTCGATGTCGGCACGACGATACACTTTGAGTGTCTCAAATTCGTTGCGCGACACGGCAATGCGCTCATCAATGATCGGCGTGCCGGTCGCATCCAGGATCACCATGTTGGTGTTTCCAAAGCCACGGCCCGTCAGCACGATTGTTTGGGAATCGCGCACCGTTGCATCAGCGATCTCGGGGTTACCGATGATCACAGTCGCGGCAGGGCGTGACAATTTGATGATGCGCGCATGATTCAGTGAGACGCTGATGTTTGCGTCCAGTGATGCCTCGGCACCAACGGCATAATCGGCTGAATGCGCAACGCCGGTGAAGGCGGTCGTTGAGGCGACTGCAAAAACCGCCATCAGTTTAGTCGTTGAACGCAGAAACATGTTCGTACTCCAAAATATAGAACAAACCCACAATCGAGCAATTTCCTGAAGGAAGCATTAACCATGCAGCAGAAACTTAAAATTGACGGTAAATTGTTGGCATTCATTTACCCTGCTCATCATTGTTGCGGATTAAGCACTTGTGAACCGTCTTTGTTAGCCTGAATGCAACGTGGTCCCGATAGATTGTGATTATCCGAACAACACAGAAAATGTTGGCGGTTGGCTGTGATACACAAAGGAAAATCACGATGTTTACACGTTTCATCAAAGACGAATCTGGTGCGACTGCAATCGAATATGGTCTGATCGCAACACTCATCTCAGTGGCACTCATCGGCGGCGCATCTGCGCTCGGTGGCCAGTTGAACAACCGCTTCACCGGTTTGAGCAACACAATCCGCGGCTAATCGCACCCGGATAATCGATCTAAACGGCCCGTGCTTTGCGCGGGCCTTTTTTGGTTGAGCAACACTTAAAACTTTACCCCCTGTTCACCATCAATTGCCTCAATCACATTTAAGGCTTTGAAAACCCTGTTTGTTAGGCTGAGGGTAGGCCGCGGCGGGTAACCTCTTTTTATTCGCAAAGCACCGAAGAGTGCTGACGAACCAAGCTGTGAATAAAAGAGGAAAATCACAATGTTTACACGTTTCATCAAAGACGAATCTGGCGCGACTGCAATCGAATATGGCCTGATCGCAACACTCATCTCAGTGGCACTCATCGGTGGCGCA
>JBAUIL010000250.1:0-6484 GCA_049682915.1 Ahrensia sp.
TTTGTCAGCAGCGCGATCAAAGCGGATCTGAAAACCATAGACACCTAGGCTGGCGACCTACGGTATTTCCGGTTCTGGTTGAACCAGCAATCGCTGCCTTTCGCTGCGCTCAAACGCGTTTGCTGATACTTTGAGTGATTCAACGTGGCCCGGAATGGCTCTAACTACCCCGATAGGTGCTGTAGCTGAACGGCGATAGAAGCAGCGGCACGTGGTAATGCGCGGACGCATCATCCATGCCGAAACGGATGGGAATCTCGTCCAAGAACAAGGGATCAGCATCTGCCGAAACCAACCCCGTCGCACGAAGATAGTCACCGGCAAAAAACACCAATTCATAGATGCCCGTTTTGAACTGGTCCACCGGAAGGATCGGCGCGTCGGTACGGCCGTCATGGTTGGTCACTGTTTCAGCAACTTTGGAACGGCTGTCGCCTGAAATGCGATAAAGCACAATGCGAATACCTTCAGCAGGCGTGCCGCGCGCCGTATCCAATACGTGGGTTGTCAAATATCCGCTCATGCGAGCCTCCCAAATCGAAATATCCACCCATCAATAGCAGGCAATGAGCCTTTATTGGCCAACAAAGACTTTCAGGAAATTATTGAAAATACCTGCGGCATTTTGCGCGTAAGGTAGCAGCGCCTGTATTGTTTAATGGCGCTGCGCCACGCGCAGTGTTGGCAGGCAAAACCTTGGGAGGGGACAATGTCAACTGATTCAACTATTGGAACACCGGCACAGCTGCGTGATCCAAACTATACGCCACCGCTGGTAAAAGCGGTTCCATTGGGCATCCAGCACGTGCTGGCCATGTTTGTGTCCAACGTCACGCCCGCCATCATCGTGTGCGGTGCCGCCGGGTTCGGCTTCGGCTCAAACTCACCTGATTTTCCGCAAATGATCTACATGATCCAGATGTCGATGTTCTTTGCGGGCATCGCGACGCTGTTTCAAACGGTTGGCTTCGGCCCTGTGGGCGCCCGCCTGCCGATCGTGCAAGGCACATCCTTTGCATTCCTGCCAATCATGATTCCGCTGGTTGCCGGAAAAGGCGTCGATGCCATTGCGGTCCTTATGGGCGGCGTGGTCGTCGGTGGTTTCTTCCACGCTTTCATCGGTCTGTTTATCGGTAAAATCCGCTTTGCCTTGCCGCCACTGGTCACCGGCCTGGTTGTTACCATGATCGGTCTCGCGCTCGTCAAGGTCGGCATTCAATATGCAGCCGGTGGTGTGCCCGCAATTGGCACCGAGGAATATGGCTCCGGACAAAACTGGCTGGTTGCCGGTGTGGTGATCTTTGTGACGCTCGGCTTGAAATTCTACGCCCGTGGCATGCTGTCTGTGTCAGCTGTGCTTTTAGGCTTGATTGCAGGCTACATCGTCGCTTTCGCGCTCGGCATGGTCAATTTCGGCAATATTGGCCGCGCAGCGCCGTTTGCCTTGCCAAACCCGCTGCATTTCGGTCTCGAGTTTAGTGTCGCTGCCATCATCGGCTTCTGCTTGATGTCGTTTGTGTCTGCGGTGGAAACCGTCGGCGACGTCTCCGGCATCACCAAAGGTGGTGCGGGCCGCGAAGCAACCGACAATGAAATCCGCGGCGCGACCCTCGCCGATGGTTTCGGGACAGCGATTTCCGGCTTTTTCGGCGCACTGCCCAACACCTCATTCAGCCAGAATGTCGGCCTGATTGCGATGACCGGCGTCATGAGCCGTCACGTTGTCACCATCGGCGCGCTGTTCCTGATCGTATGTGGCCTGATCCCGAAAGTCGGCGCGATCATCTCGACTGTCCCCATTGAAGTGCTTGGCGGCGGTGTGATTGTGATGTTCGGCATGGTTGTGGCCGCCGGCATCTCCATGCTGTCCGACGTAGACTGGAACCGTCGCAACATGGTGATCTTCGCGATCGCTCTGTCGCTGGGTCTCGGATTGCAATTGGAGCAGGACGCCTTGCAATACCTGCCGGCAACAGCAAAAACTCTGGCGACCTCAGGCATCCTGCCAGCGGCGGTAATCGCGATTGTTCTCAACTTGATTCTACCGAAAGAACTCAGTGACGAGGCAACCGAAGAAGTATCCGGCGGGATGAAGGGCGCCTCGAAGGGATCGCTTCCACGCTAACAGCACCCAAGAAAAAGGCCGGTGCAAACCGGCCTTTTTTGTTCAATACTGAGGATAACACTGTGACAACAAACCAAGCGCCCCGCGAAATGGATAAACCACACTTCCTGTCAGTTTTTGGTGGCGTGTTTGAGCACTCGCCCTGGATTGCCGAGCGCTGCTTTGATGCCAATCAGGGGGCGATGCCAGAAACGGCCACAGCCCTGCACGCGGCGATGACGAGGTATTTTCGCGCCGGTTCACCGGATGAGAAATTGGCTGTCCTCAAAGCCCACCCCGACCTTGCGGGCAAGTTGGCACAAGCAAAGCGGCTGACAGCGGAAAGCACCGCCGAACAAGCCTCTGCCGGGCTGGATGCACTGACCGATGAGGAACGCCACCTTTTTGAGCGCCTCAACACCGACTATGTGGCAAAGTTCGATTTTCCTTTCATCATTGCGGTGCGTGGCCTTAACAAGGTGGATATTCTCAACGCCTTTCAGTCGCGCATCAACAACACGGCGCAACAAGAGTTCGACACCGCCTGCGCGCAGGTTGAGCGAATTGCGCTGCTGCGCATCATAGACATAATGGGCGCGCAATAGACCGCGCAAACGGAGCCAGCATGGCCTACGCAACACCCCCGGGCGGCCTGCCGCCACAAACCCACCCCACCAGCGGCAAAGCCATCTTCACCGATGCCTATTGCGTCATCCCCAAAGGCGTGATGCGCGACATTGTCACTAGCAACCTGCCGCATTTTTCCGGCACACGCGCCTGGATCATCGCCCGGCCCATGACCGGCTTTGCCGAAACTTTCGCGCAATATATTGTCGAGATCAGCCCCGGTGGCGGCAGCGACACACCAGAGCCGGACGCCGATGCTCAAGCGGTGTTGTTTGTGGTCGAAGGCGAATTGAGCCTGAGCGTGGATGGGGTTACGCACACATTGCAGGCGGGCGGCTACGCCTATATTCCGCCGTCGTCGGTTTGGACGCTTGCCAATAAAAGCCAGACCAATGTGACATTCCACTGGGTGCGCAAGGCCTATCAGCGTGTTGAAGGCATAGACGAGCCCGACGCCTTTGTTACCCATGAGGCCGACATCGCACCTTCCGTCATGCCCGATACGAACGGTGCCTGGTCCACCACGCGCTTTGTCGACCCTGCCGATATGCGCCACGACATGCACGTCAACATCGTCAATTTCGAGCCCGGCGGCGCGATCCCGTTTGCCGAAACCCATATCATGGAGCACGGGCTCTACGTGCTGGAAGGCAAAGCTGTCTATCTGCTCAACCAAGATTGGGTTGAGGTTGAGGCCGGTGATTTCATGTGGCTGCGCGCTTTTTGTCCGCAGGCCTGCTATGCCGGTGGGCCGGGCCAGTTCCGCTATTTGCTCTACAAAGACGTCAACCGCCATCCAGCGTTGCGGCTCACATGACAACACGAGCCATTCATCCCCAACCGCTGACCGCGCACGGCTTCTCACCTTTTGGTGATGTGCTGGAGCTCGGCCAGACGCCGACCATGATGATCAATCAGGGCCTTTGCAGTCGGCATCACGATCTAGCGCAGCTTGATTTTATGGATGGCGGCAAAGCGGGCATCAGCCTTTTTGATGCGCAGCCGCGCGCGCTACCCTACACGCTCGATATGATGGAGCGCCATCCGCTGGGCAGCCAGGCGTTTGTTCCGATGACACATCAGCCTTTTCTGGTGATTGTCGCCACCGATGATGGCGACAAACCGGCCACTCCCCAAGCGTTCATCACCGCGCCGGGCCAAGGCGTCAATTACCACCGCAATGTCTGGCACGGTGTGCTGACACCGTTGCATGCGCCTGGCCTGTTCGCGGTCATCGACCGGATTGGCGGCGAAGGCTCAAACCTGCAAGAGCATTGGTTTGATCAGCCGTGGATTGTGGCTGCCTGAGGCACTGTGTGATCTGAGATAGAAACGCGCCCTTCGCAGCCTTGACGATCAATATCGTTTTGCTGCGACGGGCGCGCGTATGGTCTAAGAATGAGGAGCTACTCTTAGATCGCGAGGTATTCTTCACGCAGCTCTTTATTGTCGAGCACTTCCTTGGCGGAGCCGTCAAAGACAACAGTACCGGTATCAAGGATCACCGAACGGTCTGCCAGTTCCAGCGCACGCACCGCGTTTTGCTCAACCAGAATAGTCGTGATGCCCTGTTGCTTGATGATGTTGAGTGTCTTTTCGATCTCATCAACAATAACCGGAGCCAGCCCCTCATACGGTTCATCCAGCAACAACACCTTGATGTCACGGGCCAAAGCGCGCGCGATTGCCAGCATTTGCTGTTCACCACCCGAAAGTGTGACACCTTCCTGCAGGCGGCGTTCACCCAAGCGCGGGAATAATTCGTACAAGCGCTCAAGGCTCCAGCCGATCGGCTCGACAATTTGCGCCAGCTGAAGGTTTTCTTCCACCGTTAGCCCGGCAATAATGCGGCGGTCTTCCGGCACAAGCACCATGCCTGCGCGTGCTGCTTCATGGCTCGACATCGTATGTAAATGCTGGTGATCGAGCCAGATTTCACCATGTCGAAGCGCCGGATTATCAAGCCTTGAGATTGTGCGAAGCGTGGATGTTTTACCGGCACCGTTGCGGCCCAGAAGCGCGAGAATTTCACCCTCGTGCACATTGAACGAGACGCCCTGAACAATGTAGCTCTCACCATAATAGGCGTGGATGTCATGCACCGACAGGAACGCCGGGGCGACTGCTGCGAGGTTTGGGCCCGATGAGGCACCTGCGGTCGGTGTTGCGTGGCTCATGCTGCCTCTCCCAAATAGGCTTCTTTAACCTTCGGATGGCCTTTGATATTGTCAGGCGTATCTTCAACAAGCGGGGTACCCTGCGCCAAGACGGTGATGCGTTGGGCCAGCGAGAACACCACATGCATATCATGCTCAATGATCGCGATGGTGATATCGTGCTTGTCGTGGATCTCTTTGAGAAGATCGATCGTATTGTTGGTATCGGCGCGCGCCATGCCGGCCGTCGGCTCGTCCAGCAGCAGCAGTTTAGGTTCCTGCACCAGACACATCGCCATCTCCAACCGGCGCTTGTCACCGCGCGACATGGAACCGGCCTGCATTTCACGCTTGTCGATCATGTTGACCTCTTCGAGCATATGCTCAGCGCGCTCAACGATTTCCTTTTCAGCGGCAACCGACTCAATCGCATGCATGCGGAATGCACCATCACGCTTGGCAAAGCAGGGGATCAACATGTTTTCCATCACCGTCAGATCGGTGAAGATCTCCGGCGTCTGAAACACCCGGCTGATACCCATCTGGTTGATCTGGAACGGTGTCCGGCCCAACACAGACTTGCCCTGAAACATAACTGTCCCCGTGTCCGGCTCCAGCTTGCCAACGAGCACGTTAAGCAAGGTCGATTTGCCAGCCCCATTGGGGCCGATGATGGCATGAACCGAGTTCTCGGCAATCGACAAGTTCACATTGCCCAGTGCCTGCAAGCCACCGAAGCGCTTGTTGACATCTTTGACTTCAAGAATACCCATAATTCAAACTCTCCGTCAGGCCGCTGATTGGCCGGTTTTTGTGTTAGGCTCAGCGGCGGCATTGGCAGCGGACTGCTTCTTGCGCGTCAACCGGTTCTTAATCCGCTCGCCACCTTCCAGAAGACCACCAGGCAGGAAGATAACAACCAGCATGAACACGATACCCAAGGTCAGGTGCCAGCCCTTACCGATGAACGGATAAATCAGGGTCACCAACAGATCCTGAACCGTATCTGGCAAGAATGAGAACCAGTCATACAGAATGCCTTCATTGATCTTGGAAATGATGTTTTCCATATATTTGATCATGCCTGCGCCGAGCACAGGGCCAATCAATGTGCCCGCTCCACCCAAAATGGTCATCAACACAACTTCACCCGACGCTGTCCAGAACATGCGCTCCGGGCCAACTTGGGTATCCATCGCCACCATCAGGCCACCGGCAAGGCCGGCATACATGCCCGAGATCACAAACGCGGCCAAAGTGTAAGGACGCGGGTTCAAACCGGTGTAGTTCATCCGGGTCTGGTTGGTTTTGATGGCGCGCAGCATCATGCCGAAAGGCGAGCGGAAAATACGCACTGCAACATAAAACGCCAGCAGCATCACCGCAGCAGCCACATAGTAACCCGCGTTAAATGTAAACAACCAGCCGCCAACCGACATTTCATAGCTGGATTTCATGGTCAGGCCGAACAGATTTGCGGACGGCAAGGCATCACCGATCACCGCGGCGTCAAAAATACGCGGGTCAGCCAGCTTCGGCTGCAAGCCCGTTTCACCGCCTGTAATTGGCGTTAACACGGAATAGGCCAGCGCATAGG
>JBAUIL010000251.1:0-13993 GCA_049682915.1 Ahrensia sp.
CCCAAGCAAGAGCTGTTGTGCCAAGGACGATAGCACCGAGAGCAAGTGAGGTCTTGCGCATCAAGCGGGCCTATTTGTCGATGCGATAGACTTCATGGCAGGAACCGCAGCTTTGACCGACTGGTCCGAAAGCAGCGCGGAAACTGTCCATGTCTTGCGGCGCGGCAGCAACGGCTGCGGCAGTGGCGCTTTCAAATTTGGCAATTTCCGCCTCAAAGCCCGCACGGTCGCTCCAGATCGTGTCTTTGGCTTCAGTTTCACCGCCGGTTTCGCTGCCTTCCGGAAACAGCGAGCCGTAACGACCTGCCACCTCGTTCATTGTTTCAAAAGCTTCCAGCGCGGCGGCGGCGTCAAAATCGACCTGACCGCGGGCCATGCCGCCGACCACGCGCATCGCACCGCCTACTGACTTCATCGCCTGCTGGCGTTCCGCGATTGCATCTTGCGCGCTGACAGGCGCGACCGGCAATGCAGAAACCGAAATGATCGCCGCAAGTGTGAATGATTTGATGGGATTGAATTTCATGGCAAGGCCTCCTGAACAGCTTGGTGCGGTATTGAAAGTTGCACGAACGCGGGACTATTCAAGGCCAAAGACGAAAAAGCCCGGCACAAAGACCGGGCTTTTGAAACACGTTTTAGTGATCGCTTATTTGGTCGCTGCTTCATGCAGTTCCAAAACATAGTCCCAGTTGACCATGTTATCGATGAACGCTTCGAGATATTTCGGGCGAGCATTGCGATAATCGATATAGTAAGAGTGCTCCCACACATCGCAGCCCAGAATTGGCGTCGCGCCATGCATCAGCGGGTTTTCGCCATTTGGCGTTTTCATGACGGCCAGCTTTCCGTCTTTAATGGCCAACCATGCCCAGCCTGAACCAAATTGGCCAACGCCCGCCGCGATGAAGTCTTCGCGGAATTTTGCGAAGCCACCCAAATCGCTGTCGATGGCAGCCTGCAAGGCACCGGGCAGCTTGTCGCCGCCGCCATCTTTTTTCATCCAGTTCCAGAAATGCATGTGGTTGTAGTGCTGGCCGACATTGTTGATCAGGCCTGCATTGCCTTCCTTGTAGGCTGCCACACAAATGTCTTCGATTGATTTGCCCTCATGGGCAGAACCCGCCAACAATTCATTGCCTTTGGTGACATATGCATTGTGGTGCTTGTCGTGGTGAAACTCCAGCGTTTCAACGGACATGTAAGGCGCAAGCGCGTCATAGGCATATGGCAGTTCTGGAAGGGAAAGGGCCATCGGGCAACTCCTGTAATTTAGTGTCTGTACTGTCCCCGTACATAGGGATTATCAGCGGCACGGCAAGGTGCCCGCGCAGCAATGAACTAGTTTGATTTCGCCCAGGCCCAGTAAAGCTCACGCGCTTTTTTGGCGATCGGGCCCGCCTGCAGCTCGCGGTCTTCAATTTTGATAATCGGCACAACTTTGGAATGGTTGCCCGTCGAGAAAATCTCGTCGGCATCCATCAATTCGGCCACTGAAGTTGTCTTCTCTAAGACTTGATGGCCGTCATCAGTCAGTAATTGCATGATTCGGGCACGCGTAATACCCGCCAAGAAAGAGCCACTGGCCGCAGGCGTGAAAATCTGGCCGTCCTTGACATAGAAAATATTGGAGGTGCCTGTTTCACAAACATTGCCGAGCATGTCGCGGGTGATGCAATTGTCAAATCCGCGCGATTTTGCTTCCATGATGGCGCGGCCGTTTTGAGGGTACAGACAGCCCGCCTTTGCGTCCGTCGGCATGGTTTCAGGTGTCGGGCGCCGGTAGGGTGAAATGGTAACCGAGAAGCCAGCAGGCGCGATCATGGGCGACTCAAACAGGCACAATGCAAAGCGTGTGGACTCCGCATCTGCGGGCACACCCATATAGCCGCCATCTTCGGCCCAATAGGACGGCCGGATGTAGACCGCTGTTTTGCCATCGAATTTTTTCAAACCCTCATAGGTCAGCGCGACGATCTCTTCGGCGGTCATGGTCGGCTTCAGGCCAAGCGCCGTTGCCGAGCGGTTGACGCGTGCGCAATGCAAATCGAGGTCTGGCGCCACGCCTTCAAACCAGCGTGCGCCGTCAAAAACCGTTGAACCTAGCCACACAGCATGGGTTCTTGCGCCCATGATCGGCACATTGCCCTCATGCCAATCTCCGTCTACCCAGGTCCAGGTTTGGCTATTGGTTTCTTTTCTGACGGTCATATGGCTCCCCTTCTATGCTGGGCAGACAAAAACCATTTTACCCGCGAGCGTCAATAGGCCCGAACGATGCCTTGACCTGATCTGCGGCTGACGGCACAGTCGCGCCGGTTAATTGAGGCTGTTAAATGGCTTTTTCAGGATATGTGTTTGATGCGTATGGCACCTTGTTTGATGTGCATTCCGCAGTGGCAAAGCATGCCGAGAAACTGGGTGAAAAAGGTGCGCACCTTTCGGCTTTGTGGCGCACCAAGCAATTGGAGTACAGCTGGGTTCGATCACTCATGCACTCCTACACCGACTTCTGGAGCTTAACGCAGGAAGCGCTTGACCACGCCATGGCAACACTCGACGTGGAAGATGCGGATCTGCGCGATGCGCTGCTCGAGGCTTACCTGACGCTTGATGCCTATCCCGAAGTCACCGCCACGCTAGCTGCAATCAAGCAAGCAGAAGGTCGCGTCGCGATCCTGACCAACGGCTCGCCGGACATGATCTATGCGGCGATCGAGAGCGCTGCACTCGGCGACTATATTGATGATGTGTTTTGCGTCGACGCAGTCAAGACTTTCAAGACCGCGCCTGAAACCTATAAGATGGTGACCGATAGCTGGGAGACCCAAGCCAAAAAGGTAGCATTCCAGTCGTCAAACCGATGGGACATTGCAGGCGCAACTAAGTTCGGTTTTTACACGAACTGGATCAACCGCACCGGCGCTGCAGATGAATATCTACGCTACCCGCCGAGCCGCGTCTTGCAGAATCTCGAAGGCATTACCCTAGCGTAAGATGTTGCGCTAAAGACACTTTTGATGGACAAACGGTCGGCACCGCGTTGAATCGGTTGGTTAATGAACCGTTTACGCAGCGTTTCACCACCGGGCTATCTTTTCTTTTGCGGGCAGGTTTTGTAGCACAAATTATCTCCAATTTTGGAATATGATGATGACGACCACGCGCCGCTCCATGCTGAAAATGGTTGCAACAACTCCACTGTTGTTTGCTGCTGCCTGCACAACCACGACGACGGACGATAAACCCAAGACGACCAATCGTCGTCCAACGACCAAAATGCCGTTTGGGGCAGAGCCGGATTTTCCGTCCTATGCGTTGATGTATGCCGCCGTACAAGACGGCGAGTTTAATGTTCCAGCCATTCCCTATGAGAAAATTCCGGAACAGTACCTGCGCCAAGTTGTGCGCGACACAACCGGCGAGCAGGCTGGTTCAATCGTGGTCGATACGCGTAATCACTATCTCTACCTTGTTTTGGGTAACGGCAAAGCTGTGCGCTATGGCGTCGGCTTGGGTCGTGCAGGCTTTGAGTGGTCGGGTCGTGCGGTGATGCAATGGAAACGCAAATGGCCGACATGGACACCACCGGCGGAAATGATTGAGCGCCAACCGGAGCTTGAAAAATACTCAGCCGAAAACGGCGGTATGGAGCCCGGCCTCAAAAACCCGCTGGGCGCGCGGGCGCACTATATTTTCCAAGATGGCAAAGACACGCTGTATCGTCTGCATGGCTCGCCTGAATGGTCTTCAATCGGCAAGTCTGTCTCCTCGGGCTGCGTGCGCCTGATGAACCAGGATGTGATCGATCTCTACACGCGGGCCTATAATGGCGCGCCCATTCTCGTGAAATAATCGGCTTTCGGACACCAAATGACGATGATCAAACGGCGTGCATTCTTGAATATGGCAGCTATTGCACCGGTCGCCTTGGCGTCTGCATGCACCACAACAACCACCGACGAAGATGGCAACACCGTCACAAAGCGCCGACCGCTGGGGCGTATGCCGTTTGGGCCGGAACCGACATTCCCTCCCTTTGAGGAAATGTATGCCTCAAAAACCGATGACGGCTTTAATCTCCCCGCTATTCCTTACACCAAAATTGACGAACGCTATCTGCGCCAAGTGGTGAAAGACACAACACGCGAGAAAGCCGGCAGCATCGTTGTCGATACGCGCAATCACTTTCTCTACCTCGTGTTGGGCAATGGCAATGCTGTGCGCTATGGCGTCGGGCTCGGTCGCGCCGGGTTTGAATGGTCTGGTGAAGGTGAAGTGAAACGCAAAGCGACTTGGCCACGTTGGCATCCGCCGGAAGAGATGATTGAACGTGAGCCACAGTTGGAAAAATACCGCACAACCTATGACCGCAAGAATAATGAATGGCTTGGCGGCATGGATGGCGGCTTGCAAAATCCGCTGGGCGCGCGCGCGCTTTATATCTATCAAGGCAATGTCGACACGCTTTACCGCTTGCACGGCTCGCCGCAGTGGAGCTCCATCGGCAAATCGGTGTCATCAGGGTGCGTGCGCTTGATCAATCAGGACGTGATTGACCTGCACAGCCGGGTTCCTGCTGGCACGCCGATTATTGTTAAGTAATTATTTGCTTACATTATCGCGGATTCTGATCAGAGATCAAAAACCCCGCTTAATGCTCCCCAAAATGCCCCGCACTAACGCCCTGCCCAATTGGGTTGACACGCTGCGCGCCAATGATTTCACAGCGGCTTCCGTTGTCGATTGACGCCGCGATGAGCTTTTACGGGTGCTGGTCTTGCGCTTGGTTGTGGATTGCTTGCGACGGTCGCGGTCGTAATCATGGCGATCATAATCATCGTCGTCATCATCATCGTCATGACCGGGCAGACGCCATTGTGAACGGGCGCTGCGTTCTTCTTCCGCTTCGCGCCGATCCTCTTCTTCTTCGCGTTTGAGCTCTGCTTCCGCTCGCTTTTTCAACAATTCATAGGCGCTTTCACGGTCAATCGCCTCATCGTACTGTCCAAAAACCGGGCTCACTTTCATGACTGCTTCGCGTTCGGTCATATTGATCGGGCCGAGGCGTGATGATGGCGGGCGGATGAGCGTGCGCTGCACGATGCCGGGCACACCTTTGCTCTCCAGCGTTGAAACAAGCGCTTCGCCGACACCCAGGTTCATAATGACGTCGTAGCAATCAAAATCCGGGTTCGGGCGGAATGTATCGGCGGCGGTTTTCACCGCCTTTTGCTCACGCGGGGTGTAGGCGCGCAGCGCGTGCTGAATGCGATTGCCAAGCTGGGACAAAACCGTATCCGGCACATCAAGCGGGTTTTGGGTGACGAAATAAACACCCACCCCTTTGGAGCGGATCAGCCGGACAACCTGCTCCACGCGGTCGACCAAAATCTTTGGCGCTTCATCAAACAGCAAATGCGCTTCATCAAAGAAAAAGACCAAACGCGGCTTATCCGGGTCGCCAACTTCTGGCAGCTCTTCAAAGAGTTCTGAAAGAAGCCACAAAAGAAAAGTCGCGTACAAGCGGGGATTCATCATCAGCTTATCGGCAGCCAGCACATTGATAGCGCCGCGGCCATCGGGCGTCGTGCGCATAATGTCTTTGATGGCGAGTGCAGGCTCACCAAAAAACAGTTCGGCATGTTGCTGCTCCAGCACCAGCAATTTGCGCTGAATTGTACCAATAGACTGGCTGTTGACAGAGCCATAGCGCGAAGACAGCTCATCGCGGCGCTCGTCCATATTCATCAGCATTGCCCGCAGATCTTTCATATCCAGCAGCAGCAGCCCTTCCTCATCGGCGATGCGGAAAGCGATATTGATCACGCCCTCCTGACTGTCGGTGCAATCCATCAATCGAGACAGCAAAAGCGGCCCCATCTCAGAGATCGTCGTGCGGATGGGATGGCCCTTTTCGCCGAACAGGTCCCAGAAGACGGCCGGAAACTCTTGAAACTCATAGTCATCGAGACCGATGGTTTCGGCGCGTTTGAGCAAAAAATCTTTCGGTTCACCCATAGCCGCAATGCCAGACAGGTCGCCCTTCACATCGGCGCAAAATACCGGCACACCCGCATTTGAAAAACCTTCTGCCAGAATTTGCAGCGTGACGGTTTTGCCGGTGCCGGTCGCGCCGGTGATCAAGCCATGCCGGTTGGCATATTTCAGGTTCAAAAATTCCTTCG
Source organism: Ahrensia sp. (assembly GCA_049682915.1). Taxonomy (GTDB): domain Bacteria; phylum Pseudomonadota; class Alphaproteobacteria; order Rhizobiales; family Rhizobiaceae; genus JBCDLI01. The sequence goes on from JBAUIL010000251.1 coordinate 6,189, forward strand.
CCTGGATGGAATCGTCAGGCTTGCGGCTGGTACCAAGAAAAATCTGGTTGTCGGTCATGGCTGGTTCCTACTGTATCGCGTACCGGTTTACGGGCGGACCGCGTCGGTCACAAGCCGTTTTGAGTTTTTCGCTATACTTTTGACGCTAGATTTAAGTTTTGGCCTTGTGATGGGCAAAGCGAACGGCCATATTACGTATACGTCAAAATTTGGAGCAGATAATGGACGAACTGATTTCCCGTATCACTGACAGCGTCGGTGTCGATGCAGAACAAGCAAAAACCGCCGTTGGCATGATTCTCGGCTTTCTGCAGAAAGAAGGCCCGCAAGATCAAGTGAGCGCGATGATGGACGCTTTGCCGGGTGCGCAGGACCTTGTTGAGAGCGCTTCTGGCGGCGGTGGCTTGCTGGGCGGCCTCATGGGCGGCGGCGTGATGGGCCTCGGCAGCCAGTTGATGGGCGCAGGCCTCGGCATGGGCGAAATCAGCGGCATCTCGAAAGAGACCATCGCTTTCGCCAAGGAAAAAGCCGGTGACGGTCCCGTCGATGAGGTGATCGCCTCCATCCCAGGTCTCAGCCAGTTCATCTGATCGAGCCCCTCCCAATTCCGAAACAGCCCGCATTAACCCTGCGGGCTTTTTCATGGGGATTGTCAGGTACGTTGGCACATCCGTTGCGCCACACGCGTCATGGACAAGCTTTTTTCGCATGACGCTCTGTCGCGTCGCAATTTCCTGACCCGATTTGGCACCGCAAGTGCTGCCATCTGTGCCACGCAGGCACAGACCTTGTCACCGGCTTGGGCGCAAGCGTCTCCCGCCGCCGGCGCAAGCGCGCTGGAATTTGGTGTTCGCCCCGACGCCGGCGAAGACCAATCCCGGGCGTTTCAAAGCATGGTCAACCGGGCAGCGCAGCGCGGCGTTGCACTGTTTTTGCCCGCAGGCCTCTACGTCATTGGCCAAATCGCACTGCCGTCGGGCCTCGTGATGGCGGGCGTGCGGGGGCAGACCCAACTGGTCCACAGTGGCGCAGGCTATATGCTGGCGGCTGCCAACGCTAAATCCATCCAACTGCGCGACCTGAGCATCCATGGCGGGCGTCGCTGGACGGCGGAACGCGCCCATGGCTTGCTCGATTGCCGTCAAGTGGCAGACCTTCAGATTGATGGCTGCACGATTGCGCAGGCGGCCAATGATGCGCTTTACCTCGAACAGTGCAGTGGTACGGTGCGCGACAGCCTGCTGCGCGATGCGGCCCGGTTTGGCGTGTTCTCCATGCAGGGCCGCGGAATGACCATCAAAGACAATCAGGTCGAGCGCTGCGGCAATGGCGGTATCATCGTTCACCGTTGGGAACCGGGTGACGACAACACCGTCATCACCGGTAACCGCGTTTCGGCAATCCGCGCGGCCAATGGCGGCACCGGCCAATGGGGCAATGGCATTAACCTGTTTCGCACCCACAACGCCATCGTTGCCAACAACATGATCCACGATTGCGCTTTTTCAGCGATCCGCGCCAACGCCACCCAGGCGCTGACAATCGCGCAGAACCAATGCCGCGATTTGGGCGAGACAGCGATCTATGCCGAGTTCGGCTTTCAGGACGCGCTGGTCAACAGCAATCTGATTGACGGGGCAACCAACGGCATTTCGATTACCAATTTCAATGATGGCGGGCGCTCGGCCACTGTCATCGGCAACATCGTGCGCAATCTGCGGCTGCAAGGCTCTTACGAACCCATGGCACCCGGCTTCGGCATTGGCATTGCGGTTGAAGCAGACACGACCGTTACCGGCAATGTGATCGAAAATGCTGAGCAATACGGCATCAATGTTGGCTGGGGGCCAAACCTGCGCGATTGCGTCGTCGCGTCCAATGTGATCAGACAATCGCACATCGGCATCGGGGTATCGTCGGCACAGGGTGCAGGCACAGCGCTCCTGTCCGGCAATGTCATCAATGCGCAGCGCGGCGCGATTGTCGCCCACGCCTGGAACAAGCCCGTGAGCCAAGATTTGGCGGCAAGCAATGCTGCACCGCCGACCAACATCATTGTGCGCAATAACCGCGTCACTTAGATCAATTCCGGTTCAGGTTGGATCATCCAGAGTATCAGCAAACGCGTTTGAGCGCAGCGAAAGGCAGAGATTGCTGGTTCGACCAAAACCGGAAATGTTCAAATGGCTAGGCGTCGACGCTCGCCCTCACCACACCGACAAGCTCGCCCGCATGGGTTTTAACGTCCTGGCGCGCAAGCGCTTGCAACGCTTCAGCCAGCGGATGCTCATTTTGCTCGGTCAGCGCATGCGCCAGCAGTGCGGCAACCAGCACTTCAACAGCCCGCGTTGCGCCATCATCGCATTTCATGGCCATGGCGATGCCCAAGTCCGGCACGCCGGCAACGTAGACGCCCTCGGCGCCGAATTTTGCAAAGACACGCCCCTGCCCTGCTTCCATCAGCGTGGTGCATGAGCGGTTGTCGCCCGCGACAAACCAAGGCTCTTTCATACAGGCTTGCGTTAGTTGCCGCGCCGCAGCGTGACGGGAAGGCTCAAGCGCGCGACCGGTGAAAGCCCGGTTGAAGCCTAAAGCCAAATTCTCAAGCGGCATGGCAAATGTCGGCGCTGAACAGCCGTCAAAGCTGGTCTCTGCTTCACCGATTGTCGTGTCACACATCGCCTCCACAACACCGCGCACCGTTTTTTGGATGGGGTGCGTTGGCGCGCAGTAGCCCGCTGTGTCGTGGCCACAGGCAACGCATGCACTTAAAAAACCTGCGTGCTTGCCTGAGCATGTGTTCCAAGCTCTATTGGGCGCTTCTCCGCTTTGCCGGGCACGCGTTACGACATCGTCGGTGCGGTACAGCGGCCAGTGCGCGCCACAAGCCAGATCGCGCTCGGAAAGCGTATGGATTGCCAGCATATCATCCACACCGCTGACGTGCTTGGACATGGATGAATGCGACGCACACAACAGCGCCAACTGCGCATCGGTGTATTTTTGGGCAGCACCGCATTCCACCGCGACGAGCGCTTGCAACAGCTTCATGGATGAACGCGGATAGGTGCGCGCACCGGTGTCACCGGCCTGCATCAGCGTCTTGCCGTGCCCGTCGAGCACAATAAATGCGCCACGGTGGACACTTTCAACGCGCCCGCCACGCGTAACTTCTGCAATGATTGGATTGGCCAAATAACTCTCCCGCCGCATTTCAGACCTATTGCAATGGCTGAACGCTGGTATTGATTATCATATGGCGGATTGCAATGGCGCGTTTCATTGGCCTGTTTGTTGGCTTTATCACGATTTTCTTCCTGATGCCGCTGGCAGCCTCTGCGGCGTGGTGGAGCCAGGTGGACCGGCCCGCCTCTTGGCGTTCCGCTGATTGGGGCAGCAGCGGACTTTTGCCACCAGCTGCCGTGTCAGAGCCTGCCGCCATTTACGTGATGACGGCGCGCACCGGCGGCTTCAAGGGTGCGTTTTCGGTGCACAGCTGGATCGTGGTCAAGCCCGCAGGCGCTCCGCGCTATACCCGTTTTGACAAGGTGGGTTGGGGCCAGCCGGTGCGGGTCGACGCCTATGCGGCAGATGCCAACTGGTATTCAAACCCGCCAACCATCATCAAAGCGATCACCGGCGCTGAAGCGGAGGCATTGATCGACGATGTGCTGCAAGCAGTCGAGAGCTATCCGCATAGCGAGCGCGGCGATTATACGCTTTGGCCCGGCCCCAACTCCAACTCCTTTATCGCCCATATTATGTGGCAGGTGCCTGCACTTGGCGTTTCTTTGCCTGCCAACGCGGTGGGGCGCGATTTTTTGTCGGACGGCAACATTGTCACCGTGTCGCCTGACGGTTGGAACGTCCACGTATCGTTGCGCGGCTGGATCGGCTTTGCTATGGGGCGTAATGTGGGCTTGGAGGCTCACTTTTTGGGGCAATCAATCGGGATCGATTTCCTGCGTCCAGCGCTGCAAGTGCCCGGTATCGGTCGCGTCGGCATGGCGCTTTAGGAGCACCCGGTTCGGTGGCCAGCAAAGGCTTCAACTTCAGCCGATGGGACAGACCATGCACTCTTTGAAATTTGGAACAAGTGGCCTGCGTGGTCTGGCGGTTGAACTAGCGGGACCACCCGCATACGACTACACTGTCGCGTTCCTGAAGGCGGTACCGTCACCTTCGGCAATCGCAATCGGTCAGGACCTGCGGTCATCCAGCCCGACCATTGCCCAATGGGTGGCAGGCGCTGCGCAAGCAATGGGCATCGACATCATCAATCTTCGCGCGCTGCCGACACCGGCATTGGCACTGTTTTGCGACAGCCACCGTGTGCCGGGCATCATGATCACCGGCAGCCACATTCCTGATGATCGCAACGGCTTGAAGTTTTACACCAGCGACGGCGAGATCAACAAAGACGATGAAGCGGCTATTCTGGCCGCCTATGCGCCTTCAGAAAATCCGATGCAATCTACCCTTCCGGCCCAAGACGAGAGTGCTGTTGCCGCATTTAAGGCGCGCTATGCAGCACCCTTCAATGGTGCGCTCAGCGGCTTGACGGTCGGTGTCTATCAGCATTCGTCTGTTGCCCGTGACGTGCTGATGGATATTCTAGCCAATGCTGGTGCACGCCCGGTAGCGCTTGGGCGCTCCGACACTTTCATTCCCGTGGATACAGAAGCTCTGCGCCCGGAAGACACGTCATCGCTCGCTGCTTGGGCGGCTGAGCAGTCGATGGATGCAATCATCTCAACCGATGGCGATGCTGACCGGCCTTTAGTGGCCGATGAGACAGGTACTTTTGTGCTGGGCGATACGGTTGGCGCGCTAACAGCGCGCTATCTGGGCGCAACCGCTGTAGCAACGCCGGTTACCTCAAACAGTGCGCTTGAAGCGCGGCTGGACACAACCATTGTGCGCACACGGGTTGGCTCTCCCTACGTTATTGAAGCGATGAAAAACATCACGTCAGGCACGATTGTGGGCTTTGAGGCCAATGGCGGGGTCTTGCTGGGCAGCGATGCCACGGTGAACGGGCACACAATCGCAGCGCTGGAGACGCGCGATTGTGTGTTGCCGATTTTGTCTGTTTTGGCAGAAATCAAAGCACGCGGTGCGGCGCTCTCAAGCATTGTCGCAGACTTGGCGATGAACGCGAAATTTGCAGACCGGCTGCAAAGCTACCCGCGCGAAACAAGCCAAGCGCTTATCGCGTCCATCGCAGAACAGGACGGGCCGGTTTACGGTTTGGCGCACCAATTGGCGCAGGCACAGGGCGATGAAATCACTGTCGACAATACAGATGGGCTTAAATTCGCCATCGGCACCACCAGCATGCACTTCCGCCCTTCGGGCAATGCGCCGGAACTGCGGGTTTATTGTGAAGCCGACACGCCTCAACAGGCAGAGCAACTGGCCAGACAGTGCCTAGCCATCGCAGACAATTTCCGGGCAAGCGCTTAAGCGAGCAAGCCTGACGCCAGCGGCAGCTCTCGCTGCAGGGCGGCGAATACTGTTTTGACCATGGCGTCTTTGTCCAGGCCAGCCATCGAATACATTTTTGCGGGGCTTGCCTGGTCCATGTAGACGTCGGGCATCACCATAGGGCGGAACTTCAGGCCGTTTTCCAACAGCCCCTCATGGGCCAGATGATGCATGACCTGCGTTGCGAAACCACCGGTCGAGCCTTCTTCAACGGTGATCAAAACCTCATGGTTGCGTGCCAGTTGCTCCACCAGCTCGGTATCGATCGGCTTGGCAAAGCGTGCGTCGGCCACCGTTGTCGACAGCCCGTAGCTATCCAGCTCTTCGGCGGCGAGCATGGCATCCGCCAAGCGGGTGCCGAGCGATAGAATGGCAACTTTTGAGCCTTCGCGGATAATGCGACCCTTGCCTATTTGTAGCAGATGGCCGCGCTCCGGCATTTCGACACCGACGCCTTCGCCGCGCGGATAGCGGAAAGCGATTGGCCCGTCATCGTAATCAACCGATGTCCGCACCATATGCTTCAACTCAGCCTCATCGGCAGCTGCCATAACCACGAAATTGGGCAGGCAGCTCAAAAACGCGATATCGAACGAACCGGCATGGGTTGCGCCATCGGCACCGACAAAGCCCGCGCGGTCGATTGGAAAGCGCACCGGCAATTGCTGGATCGAAACATCGTGGACCACCTGATCATAGCCGCGCTGCAGAAAGGTCGAATAGATGGCGCAAAACGGTTTCATGCCTTCAGACGCCAGCCCCGCGGCAAACGTCACCGCATGCTGCTCTGCAATGCCAACGTCAAAGGTACGTTCTGGATGCGCCTTTTGAAAAATATCGATGCCGGTACCGCCCGGCATAGCGGCGGTGACGGCAACGATGGACGAATCTAGTTCGCCCTCCTGCGCCAGCGTCTGGCCGAACACCTTGGTGTAGGCCGGCGCATTGGGCTTGGCTTTGGCTTGCGCACCGGTGACGACATCAAACTTTGAAACGCCGTGATATTTATCTGCCGCCTGCTCGGCGGGGCCGTAGCCTTTGCCTTTTTGGGTCACCACATGGATCAGAATTGGTCCCACGCCAGCATCACGCGCATTGCGCAGGACCGGCAGCAAATGATCCAGATTGTGGCCGTCAATCGGGCCGACATAGAAAAAGCCAAGCTCTTCAAACATGGTGCCGCCGGAGAAGAACGCACGGGTGTATTCTTCGGTCTTGCGGGCTTTATCCTGGAAAAACTTCGGCAAGCGCTTGGAAAGCTGCTTGGCGCTTTCACGCAACGTCAAATAGGTTTTGCCGGACACAAGCCGCGCCAGATAGGCGCTCATTGCACCGGTAGGCGGCGCAATCGACATGTCATTGTCATTGAGGATGACGATTTGGCGGGCATCGCGCGCACCGGCATTGTTCATCGCTTCATAGGCCATACCGGCCGACATCGAGCCGTCGCCGATGACGGAAATAACGTGCCGGTCGACATTTTGCAGCCGAGAGGCCTCAACCATGCCCAATCCAGCGGAGATTGAGGTTGACGAGTGGGCTGCGCCGAAAGGGTCGTATGGGCTTTCAGTGCGCTTGGTGAAGCCGGACAGGCCCTTTTCCTGGCGAATAGTGCGGATGCGTTCGCGTCGGCCAGTCAAAATCTTGTGCGGATAGCATTGGTGGCCAACATCCCAGATGATCCGGTCGTGTGGCGTATCAAAAACGCGGTGCAGCGCGACAGTCAGTTCGACAACACCCAGGTTGGAGCCCAAATGGCCTCCGGAGGTGGACACGGCATCGATCAATTCACTGCGCAATTCATCAGCCAATTGCGGAAGGTCTGAATCATCAATGCGCCGTAAATCATCGGGCGTGTTGACCTGATCCAACATCGGTGTTTGCAGATTATTGGTCATTTCATTCTCCCGCGACGTTTGTAGCATTTTTTGTACAATCGTAACTGTCTAATTTAGTTGACACAAGCCGTTATCCGCATCACCCCTATCAAGCGCTGATGCGTCTGCCAATATTACGCCATTGATCCGATCAAGGCATCTTGACGCGCCCGCAGCTCAGCGATGAGAGATCCATCGCGTGGCCGGGCATTGTGTTTGGTCAGCAAGCTGCCCTTTTTAATGTCTGTCAGCGCGGTGCCGTTTTCCAACAAGCCGCACGGAATTGCCGCGGCAGCAACAGCGTCGGCCCGCGTCATCGTCCACGATCGATAGCAATATTGGCCTACCGCATCCAGTGTTTCCCCGGCTTTGATGTCACGCTTGGCAACCGCGCACACTTCCGCGACCGGTACCTTCAGCGGCACCATATCAATTGTTTTA
>JBAUIL010000252.1:0-2911 GCA_049682915.1 Ahrensia sp.
ATGCGGCCTTTGTGGACGTTAAGACCATTGCGCAGATGCGGACGCTCAATCAGCGCACCCAAACCATGGTCAGCCAGAGCCAGACCATACGTCAGCGTCGCGTTGTTCAGCGCATGGGCAGAAGTCACCGGCACCGCACCGGGCATGTTGGCCACACAATAATGCACAATGCCATCGACCTCATAGGTCGGCTCGGAATGGGTTGTTGCTTTGGATGTTTCAAAACAACCGCCCTGATCAATCGCCACATCGCACAGCACCGCGCCGGGCTTCATGCCGCCCAGCATTTCGCGGCTGATCAGCTTCGGCGCAGCAGCACCGGGGATCAGCACCGCACCAATGACCGCATCAGCGGAGAACACCGCTTCTTCCAGCGCCTGGGCCGTGGAATAGAGTGTCTGAGCGCGACCGCCAAACAACTCGTCCAGCTCTTTCAGGCGCTTGTGTGAGCGGTCCAAAATGGTGACTTGCGCGCCAATGCCAGCCGCCATGCGTGCCGCATGGGTGCCCACAACGCCACCGCCGATGACAACAACATGGCCCGGCTTAACGCCCGGCACACCGCCCAACAGCACGCCATTGCCGCCATTGGCTTTTTGCAGCGCCGTGGCAGATGCCTGAATGGACAGACGGCCAGCCACTTCCGACATCGGTGCCAGCAACGGCAGGCCACCATGGTCGTCAGTCACTGTTTCATAGGCAACTGCGGTGCAGCCGCTTTCCACCAAGCCCTTGGTCTGTGCCGCATCCGGTGCCAGATGCAAATAGGTGTAGAGGATCTGGTCTTCGCGCAGCTGCACCCACTCGGATGGCTGAGGCTCTTTCACCTTCACAATCATGTCGGACTGGGCAAACACTTCTGCAGCCGTATCAACAATTTTGGCACCCGCAGCAGCATAAGCATCATCGCGTGCGCCAATGCCATTGCCCGCGCCGGTTTCGACGATCACGTCATGGCCATGGGCCACATATTCGCGCACGGAGGATGGCGTCAGGCCGACGCGGTATTCGTGGTTCTTGATTTCTTTGGGGCAACCGACACGCATATTTATTCTCCCGATGAGTGTTGTGGCGCAATCATGCCCCATCACGCGCGCGATGTGTTTGCGTTTAGCGGTGTTGGCAATCACATTTTTGCATGATATTTGCGCATTTAAGCATGAAAACGCAGGATTATTGCATACATGGCATTGGATAAGATTGATCTATCGATTCTCGCGGAGCTTCAAAAGGACGGACGCCTGTCCAATGCTTTGTTGGCAGAGCGGGTCGGCCTGTCGGCTTCTGCCTGTTCGCGGCGGCTTGCCGCGCTGGAAAAATCCGGTGCGATCCGCGGCGTGCATGCGCGCGTGTCAAACAAAGCGCTGGGCCACGGCCTCACCGCTATCGTGCAGATTTCACTGTCGGGCCAGTTTGAAAAGACGCTGAAAGAATTTGAGGCAGCCGTGCGTCGATGCCCCAATGTTCTGGTGTGCTATTTGATGAGCGGGGAATACGACTATACACTGCGCATCGCGGCGCAGGACCTCGCTGACTATGAGCGCATCCACCGCGATTGGCTGTCTGCCCTGCCCCATGTGGTCAAAATCAACTCATCCTTCGCGCTGCGCGAAGTGATCGATCGGCCCAATGTGGGTATTGATGTGGATTTGGCTAGAAGCGGAATGTGAAGCCCGCGCCACCACGGAACTGATTGTCCGCCTCGCTGATCGGGCTGTCTGCCGCGTCACCAATAAGACGTGAATAGCCCGCACTTGTGCGCAGTGACAGGCGTTCGGTTGCCGCAAACGACAGTGACAAGTCAGCGCCAACAGACTTGAAGCCTGCGCCAGCATCAAACACCGCATAGCCCTGCGTCGAGTTCAACGCTTGAACATCGGTGACAGAGAAATATTGGTCCATATAGTCGTTGGATGCATATTCCGTGTTCAAACGACCACCCAACACCAACCGGTCCGACAGGTCATATTCATAACCGGCCGCGATCTCGCCCGTGACGCCTTGGTCACCATCACCGGTCACTTGGCCCGAAAGCGCACCATCCACCGAGAAGCCATTGAGCGTGTAGGATGCAAAACCACCGGCCACGAGGCCGCCATCAACATCACCCAGGCCGCCCAGCTTGGTTGAATCATCTTCATCGCGGCCAAACCGGTAGCCAACAACGGGGCCCACATCAAAAGCCCCTAACCGCAACACCGACACGCGCACATCATCAAGCCCACGGAACGCCACCCGGCTGCGCTCTTCGGAAATACCATTGTTGAAAACCGGAAACGCAATCGGCACACCGCCAAGACGGTATTCGTCCGAGCCTTCATAAATAGGAGACACAAAGGCAAACGCACCAACGCCGAAAGACAGGCCCTCAAGCGTGCTGTTTTGGGCCTGGACAGTACCACTAAGCGCAGTTGTGATCAGGCTGGCAACGGCAAACGTGCGGATGGCATTCATAACTTGCTTGTCTCTCTTCAGTTGGGAAGCGGCTTACATGGCGCATGTGCGCTACGCGTAGGGTAGCTCGTATCCCTTTATGGCGGTTTAATGGTAAGCGTGCCTTATTTGCGCCAAAACCGGGGGATTGCGCGTTCGAAAATTGCCTGCTGTGCTCAATTTACCACCATGTTGATTTTGAATTTGCAGCTCAAAACACCCAAAAACCACCCTTTTTGATCAACTGAGCGTTCACAGCGGGTGAACAGTGCCGTGATAATTGGCCTCGCGTGAGTTCTTGTCTTCACTGATAGAGCGCTGATTTTGCTGTGTTTTTCACGGGCATTGCGGCGATCACGCCGATCACGTCTCACAAACCCGTCACCCGAGCCTCGCAATCGCGTGATTTGAAAACCCGCATTCGCCGGTCCATCTTGTGTTCATCGAACGACGCAAACAACAAACCAACCAAGCGCCG